>DNYQ01000138.1:0-2466 GCA_003506745.1 Syntrophaceae bacterium | reverse complement strand
TGATATAAAAGTGAAAGACCATCATCGCCATCATGATTGTCAGATAGGACAGGGCCATTTCCGATATTTCCGCGGGCGCATGCACCCAGTCCAGCAACTGGCGACGGAACAAAAGGCCCAGAAGAGAAATCAGCAGACAAAACAGAACCGAGGAGAAAAAAGAGTTCGAGAGAATTTTTTTCAGCATCGCCGTGTCCCTGCGTCCGAAGGCCTGGGCAATGAGGACATTGGTGGCCATTCCCAGGCCGACAAGAAACGCGGGCATCAGAATAATGATCGGCAACGAGGCGGCCACGGCGGCCACGGCCTTATGGCCCAGAAGCCTGCCGACCCAGATCAGATTGATGATGCCATAAACGGACATCAGCACATTGCCCAGCATGATCGGCAACGTGAAATCAATGATCTGTTTGGCAATATTGCCTTCGGTAAAATCCTGCATGGGTTCCTTTGCTAATCCTGTTTGTCAGGCCAGGAATAAACAGGCGGGCGGTGGTGAAAAACCGTCCCGTCGGGCATGACCTCCACATATTTGTCGTCCATCTGAACCATCCGGGTCAGCGTGGCTTGAACATGGCGTTTTTGTGCAGACAAAATAACTTCTTCAACCGTTTTAAAACGGGAGAGTTCCTGAAGCGTCATAATCTGGGGCAGAACCATCCCGATTTCGCCTGTCTCGTAATTTTTGAGCGCCTCGGCAGGCCCAAGCCAGACATGGTTCGTCAATTCCACGCCGTCATGAGAAACGGATTGCCCGTCCGGAAACGGCGTCGCAAAGAAACGCACATCGTAACGCAGCGGAAGCTGTTCCGGCGTAATCCAGTGAGAAAAATAATGAAGGTCTTCGCCATGAAGCACAAGATCTTCCGCCTCCAGGATGGAAGAAAATTTCATCTCCCCCTGGATGAGCGCCTGCCGGTAATGTTCAAATCGCCGGCGGTCCCCGTCGGTTTCAAAGGCAACGGATGATCCGTCTTTTCTCCGGGCAATCAGCAGGCCCACTTCCTCAAACGTCTCGCGTATGCCCGCAATCCAGGCGCCCAGCGCTTTGTCGGGATGCGACATGTCGTGCAGGATCGAAGCGGCCTTTTGCCTGTCGATGCCTCGGCAAAAGCGCTCCATGCCGGGCTCGCAATCCTCCTGATCGATTTTCCCTCCGGGAAACACATAATAGCCGGGCACAAAGCTGCTCTTCCGGTTTCTCAGCACCAAAAGGACTTCGATACCTTTTCCGCCTTCGCCCTGACAGGGTCGCAGCAGCATCACCGTCGCGGCATCAGATGGTATCACAGCCATGTTTGCATTTTTCCGTTTATATGAAAATCCCCCCAGCCCCCCTTTAAGAAAGGGGGGATTTCATCATTCGTTGTGCCCGTACCGGGCATGGGGGTTAGTTCTCTCTTTTTTTAATCCATCCAGCGGACAAATTCATCCAGTCCGGCTCTTTCCCGCTCGAAAGTATTCAGAGGAGACGCTGGATCCGGATAGCCCAGAGAGATTCCCACAACAATTTTCTGATTATCGGGAATGGCCGCTATTTTCCTTATCTTGGCGGGAAAACGCGCGGCGGCGGCCAAAAGACAGGTACCCAGACCTTTGTCGTGCGCGATAAGACAGATGGACTGGGCAATAAGACCGATGTCCAGCATCTGGTATTCAACCAGATTGTCGCGGGAAATGCAGGCCAGAATCAGACACGGGGCGTCAAAAACGGAAATCATGTTCGCGTAATATTTTTCGCGTCCCGCCTTATCGTCTCTGGCAATGCCCTGCGCGCTTAAAACCACCTTGCCCAGCTGTCCATACCGCGCCTTCATGGCATCCGGCCACTTTTCCAGCATGGGAACATCGGGCGAGATCGGCGCGCCGGTCAGGGTCTGATTCAAATTCATTTCCTTGAATTTTTTGAGCGTCTGACCCGTTAGTACATGCAGAAACCAGGGCTGCGTATTTCCCCAGGACGGCGACCAGCGCGCCGTATCCAGAATCTCCTTGATGACGCTTTTCGGCACATCNNTGCCCGCCGGACTAGACCATCAAGCCTTCATCCGTAAAGCTGAAATAATTGTTGTCGCCAATAATGATGTGGTCCAACACCTTGATTCCCATGAGCTTTCCGGCGGCAGACAGTTCGCCGGTAAATTTTTTATCTTCGGGACTGGGCGCAATATTGGCGCTGGGGTGATTGTGCACACAGATGATCGCCGCCGCGAATTTCTGCAGGGCCGTATGAATGATTTCACGCACAATGGGCATGGCCTGATTAACCGTTCCTGTGGCGGCATTTCCCACATCAATGATACGGTTGTTGCTGTTCAGATAAACTACTTTAAAGACCTCCGTCTTGAGGTCGCGCATTTGCGGCATGAGCATATCGGCCACATCTTTGGCGGAAGCGATTTTGGGTTGGTCGGGGCGAACTTCAACATCGCGGAAGCGACGCCCGATTTCCAAAGCGGCCTCGAT
>DNYQ01000308.1:7308-9352 GCA_003506745.1 Syntrophaceae bacterium | reverse complement strand
CTGTTGGGGCAGGCCCTTTTCGGCAACGCCCAGAAAAATCGTAAAAGGATAATAGACGATTTTTACGGGACGAAATCCGTCTGAAAAATTGAAATGTTTGTGTTTTGAGTCGATTAAAGACCATTTATCCGATTTGGTGCTGATGATCAGATGGTGACCGGACGCCTTGGATATTGATCCATCCGGCGCTTTCACCTCCAGCTCGATCGTTTTGTTTCTGATGATGGATGCTACGGAATAATGGTTCAGGTACAAGCCCTTGTTCGATTCCAGTTTTTGGACCAGCGCGTTGAACAAAAATTGTTTGCCCTGCGGAAAAAAAGAAACGCCCCGCAGCGGCGCACTGTACTGAAAAGCTGAAGCAAAAGAAAACAAATCATCGGTATTGAAGGAAAGCAAAGCCTGTTGCGCTTCCCACACTTTTTCCAGTGACGCATCCTGTGACAGGATTTTGTCGAATTTGGCAGCCCCGAATTTATATTGAAAAATGTAGGGGAACATTTTCAGGTATGAAAAATAGTCTTTAATATTGAGAGGTTGCAGCCGTGGATGATCTTTTATCCAGTCCTGAAAAACGGAAGAGACATCATGGACCATTCCATAAAATTCCCGGATCTCCGCATCCCAATCCGGGAATTCCCGGGCCAGTTCGGATGTCAGCGCGGCCGGATCGTTGAAGAAATCAATCCGGTGGTCGGGAAGAATGACCTGAAACGCCGGGTCAATGGATGCCTCAGGCACCTCAATGCCCAGTTCAGACAAAATGGAAAGGCCCAGCTGATCCGGCCCCAGTCCGGTCAGCGGTGTGGCGTCCAGATTAAAAATAAAGTCGCCGATGAGCTGCAATCCGCCCAGACCGCTTTCCGCAATCAAAAGGGTTTTCAACCCGTTTTGGCTTGCATAGGCGGCCGCAACATGAGAAGCAAGGTCGTCGCCGATGACAATCAGATCATACACGAATTCTATTTTCCTCCAAAACAGGTCGATGAAAAATGACCGTCAACGGTCCAGGGGCGGATTATGCATCGCAGCGTCGTCTTGTCCGGCGTTCTTGATTTTGACACGGCGGCCGTTTTTGATGATACGGCCCTCCGCGAAATAACGGATGGCCTGAGGATAAATTTTATGTTCTTCCTTCAATATCCGGGCTGCCAGCGTCTCCGCCGTGTCGCCATCATGCACCGGCACCACCGCCTGAATAATGATCGGTCCCGTATCCACGCCTTCATCGACAAAATGAACGGTGCAGCCGGAAAATCGGACGCCGTAATCCAGGGCCTGTTGCTGAACATGCGTGCCGGGGAAAGCAGGAAGCAGGGCCGGGTGAATATTAATAATTTTGTCGGGAAAAGCCTGAAGAAACGACGGGGTGAGAATCCGCATGAATCCCGCCAGAACGATTAAATCGACGCCGGCCTCCCTGAGAATGCGGATCATTTCACGATCAAAATCTTCGCGGCCGTCAAAGTCTGTGTGATTCAAAACCGAGCAGGAAATGCCCGCCTGCTTTGCCCGGGTCAGGCCATAAGCCTCCGGATTGTTGCTGACGACGATTTTAATTTGTGCGGGCAGGGTTCCTTTTTCAATATGATCGATAATAGACTGAAGATTGGAACCGCTGCCGGAAATTAAAACGCCCAATTTTAAAAGCTCAGCCATAGTCCCGCCGCTAAAGATCCGTAAAACAAACCGGATCCTGGTTTGCTTCCTTTTTCTCGATCACGCCAAGCAGGTAAGCTTTTTCTCCCAGCACTTTCAGACGGTCGAGAATTTCCTGCGCTTCTTTTTCCGGGACAATCATCATCATGCCGATGCCCATGTTAAAAACCCGGTACATCTCTTGATCCTCGACATGGCCGATATCCTGAATGACACGGAAGATCGGCGGAATATCCCAGCTGTTGCGGGTTACAACGCAACGGCAGACATCGGGAATGATGCGCGGGATATTGTCGTAGAAGCCGCCGCCGGTAATGTGGACCAGGCCCTTGATGTTGAAACTTTTAAAGATATTTAAAAGCGATTTAACGTAAATCCTTGTCGG
>DNYQ01000308.1:5339-7259 GCA_003506745.1 Syntrophaceae bacterium | reverse complement strand
CCCGGCATTTCGGCTGTTTCTCCCCCCAGCAGCGTGCAGCCGGCTTGTTTGCAGCCGGCAACAATGCCGTCCACAATCTGCACGCTTTTTTCCAGTTCAATCCTGCCGGTGGCCAGATAATCCAGAAAGAATAAAGGCTCTGCGCCCTGAACAATAACATCGTTTACCGACATGGCCACCAGATCGATGCCGATCGTGTCGTGCTTATCCATCATCTGGGCAATTTTAAGCTTTGTTCCCACACCGTCGGTGGAAGACACCAGAATGGGGTTTTTTATTTTGGCCGCATCAAAGCGGAATAATCCCCCGAAGCCGCCGATTCCGGAAATCACTTCCTTGCGGGCCGTTGTTTTGATCAGGGGTTTGATGCGTTCGACAAACGCATTGGCGGTATCGATGTTCACCCCCGCATCTTTATACGTTGATGCCTTAGATTTTACGGGTTTTGTTGACATATGACTCCATGCATAAAGATTTATTCTTCAAGTGACGGACGATGGTGACGATTTAACGTAAATAAGCCTGTGTGTCAATCATTGACTTGCGCAAATAAAATTTATTTGTTAAAAAAACGAATAATTTCCGGAAAGTCATATCTTGAATCGTCCCGCTTGCGGAGAATGAAATGGAGTCGTTTAAAAAAAATCTGCAGAGAATCGAACAGCCTCTGAACTTCGCCAAAAAAGATGACTTTAAAAACCTGTCGCACATCAAAGATCTGGGGAAATCTCTTTCCGGTTTGATTGCTTTCCAGATATCCGCCATTCCGCCCAGCGCAAAAAATATTTTTGGACCCGCCCTGGACAATATGATGCGTATTTTCCTGGATTACGACCTGCAGGATGTGGCGGGAAAGAAAATAAAAATCACGGAAGCCTCGCTCATCCTGGAAAGGCTGAAAAACGCCGCTGATTCGTTTGATGCGCGAAGGCCGGCGCAGGAAGAGCAGATTACCGCCAGAATAGAGGATCTGAAAGCCTCCGTTGAGAAACTGTCCCTGCCGGTGCAGTTTCTGAAAGGCGTAGGGCCGAAAATGGCTGAGCGGTTTGCCGCAAAAAAAATCCGGACGGTTGAAGATTTGCTTTATTTTCTGCCCCGGACCTATGAAGATCGCCGGGAAATCCGCAAAATCAACAAACTGGAAACGGACAAAACCCAGACGATTATCGCCACCGTCGCGCAGACGGAGTTTCGATATTACGGCAGGAGAAGAATCCTGGAAGTCGCCGTCAGCGACAATACCGGCATCCTGACCGCCAAGTGGTTTAAGGGGCAGATGACGTACCTTACGGGAGCGTTTAAAAAAGGAACCCGGGTCATTTTCACTGGAAACGTAACGCCCAACTACTCCGGCAAATCCATGATTCATCCCGATTATGAAATTCTGGATGAAGAAGACGATGAAAATCTGCTGAACTTCAAGCGCATCGTGCCGGTCTATTCGGAAACAGAAGGTTTACATCAGAAGTACATCCGTAAAGTCATGCATGCCGCCCTGGAAAATTATTCGCGCTATATCGCATCGCCGATTCCCGCGGAAATCTGCCGTAAACGAAATTTGATCAATATCCGCGAGGCGCTGGTGAACGTTCATTTTCCCGAAGGCGACGCGCCGGTGGAAACTTTTATTGATGCCCGTTCCGAGGCGCACCGGCGTCTGATCTATGACGAGTTTTTCTTTTTTCAACTAGGGATGGCCGTTAAGAAATCCGGCAGGGTTCTGGATAAAGGCATTTCGTTTTCCATTGATGGAAATCTGCTTCAGCAATTTTATGCGTCGCTGCCGTTTACCTTGACCGGCGCTCAGACCAGAGTGATTGGTGAAATTCAGCGGGATCTTGAGGCGGCTACCGCTATGAACCGTCTTTTGCAGGGCGATGTGGGAAGCGGGAAAACCCTGGTGGCCATGTCGGCCATGAT
>DNYQ01000308.1:0-5296 GCA_003506745.1 Syntrophaceae bacterium | reverse complement strand
CAGGAAGATGTTGATTTTAAGAAGCTTGGCTTTGTCGTCATTGATGAGCAGCACCGTTTCGGCGTGATGCAGCGGGCGAACCTGCGGAATAAAGGCATTGCCGCCGACGTTCTGGTGATGACGGCCACGCCGATTCCGCGGACGCTGGCCATGACGGTCTATGGCGACCTGGATGTGTCGGTTATCGATGAAATGCCGCCCGGCAAAAAACCGGTGCGCACGGTTTTGATGGGTGAAAGCAGGAGACAGGCGGTTTATGAAACTATTCGCAAGGAACTGGCCAGGGGACATCAAGCCTTCATTGTTTATCCGCTGGTGGAACAGTCGGAGAATCTGGATTTGAAAGACGCAACGAAAATGGCCGAGCACCTGCAAAAAGATATTTTTCCCGATGACCGGGTGGGGCTGATTCACGGCAAGATGAAGGATAAAGAAAAAGACGCGGTCATGCGGGAATTTCTGGAAAATAAAATAGCCATTCTGGTTGCCACCACCGTGATCGAAGTAGGGATTGACGTGCCGCGTGCATCCTTGATGGTGATTGAACATGCGGAGCGTTTTGGCCTGTCGCAACTGCATCAGTTACGCGGTCGTGTAGGAAGGCGCGACATACCCTCGAACTGCATCCTGCTTGCCGATTACAAAGTATCAGCGGACGCCCGCAAAAGATTGAAAGTCATGGAAAAAACGACGGACGGTTTTTTACTGGCCGAAGAAGACCTGGCAATTCGGGGCCCCGGAGATTTTCTGGGAACGCGGCAATCCGGGCTGCCTGATTTCCGCATCGCCAGCATTATCCGCGACGCCCGTATTCTAAACGATGCCAGGGAAGACGCCTTTGCGCTTGCCGCCCGCGACCCGCTTCTGGAAAAACCGGAAAACGCCATTTTAAAGGAAATGCTGATCACGAAATGGCAGGGCAAGTTGGATCTGGCCAGAACAGGGTGAAAAATAGGTGTTTAGGCTGAAGGAAAAACATCATGGCGGAGTTATTGAATCCAAATATTAGAGGGAGTTTTTAGATATATGCGAATTGCAGTTGTCGGCATCGGCGGGGTAGGGGGATACTTCGGCGGCAAGCTGGCCAGGGAATATGCCGGACCCGAAAAACATGAAATCATCTTTATTGCGCGTGGAGAACATCTTAAAGCCATCCAGCAGAGGGGTTTGCAGTTATTCACCCGCGAAGGCGATTATGTGGCCTGGCCGAATATTGCGACGGATGATCCATCCGTTGCCGGCTTATTTGATCTGGCCTTCTTTTGCGTCAAAAGTTACTCGCTGGAAAGCTCGGCCCTGTCATTAAAAAACAACATCCACAGAAACACTGTGGTCATCCCTCTGCAAAACGGGGTGGAAAGCGCCGAAAGACTGCGCCGGGTGCTGCCCGATTCGGATGTCATCAGCGGCAGCGTTTATATTATCACGTCCGTTGATGGGCCGGGGATCGTGCGTCAGACGGATGGCGCCTGCAAAATGATATTCGGCACGGACGATGAAAAATCGTCTGAAAAATATTCACCCATCCTGGATATTCTTTTACAGGCAAAAATTGACGCCCGATTAACCGGTAAAATTTCAGAAGCCCTGTGGACAAAATACCTTCTGATGTGTCCCTTAGGGTCGCTCACGGCGGCCACGGGCAAAACATACGGCGCCCTTCTGGCCAATTCCGATTACCGGACAATGCTGCGATCCATGATGGAAGAAGTGGTCGCCGTTGCCCAAGCGCAAAATGTGCATTTGCCGGAAAATGCGGTTGACAAAACAATGGCAATGGTCGGCCGTTTTGATTTTAATTCAAAAACATCCATGCAGTTGGACAGGGAAAAGGGCAGGCAGACGGAAGTGGACACCTTGACGGCTTATATCTGCCGGGTCGGCCATGAAACAGGGGTTCCGACGCCGGTGCACGATAAAGTTTACAGACAACTGATCCCCTGAAATTATTTATTCCACGTGATACCGCTCCCGTCTCATATCTATTTGACAAAACAACAGGATTTGTTATAGGTAACAGCCCTTGTAAAATAGAGTCAAAAGGACGGCAGGGACCGTTTTTCGTCATGAATTGAGGTAAAAAATGAAAAATATTTCGATCGGTTTGATTGGTTTAGGCAACATCGGCACCGGTGTCGTCAAATTGCTTAAGCAAAATGAAAAACTTATTACCCAAAAACTCGGAGCGAAACTGATTTTAAAGAAAATCGCCGATATTAATATCACTTCCCCGCGCGGTGTCAAAATTCCCAAGAATCTGCTTACGACCGATGCCCGTGAAATTCTCAATGATCCGGAAATCTCCATTGTGATCGAACTGATGGGCGGTTACGAGCCGGCGCGCACTTTTGTCCTTGCGGCCATTAAAAACGGCAAACACGTGGTCACCGCCAACAAGGCCATGCTGGCCACTTACGGCAATGACATTTTTCCGGCGGCGCAGAAAAAAGGGGTGGATATCGGTTTTGAAGCCAGCGTCGGCGGAACCATTCCGATCATTAAAACCCTTAAAGAATCTCTGGTGGCCAACAAAATCAATTCCATCGTCGGCATCATGAACGGCACCTGTAATTTTATCCTGACCAAAATGACCGATGAGGGAAAAGCCTTTGATGTGGTGCTGAAAGAAGCTCAGCAGTTGGGTTTTGCCGAAGCGGACCCGACCTTTGATATTGAAGGCATCGATACCTCCCACAAAATGGCCATCGTTCTTTCGCTTGCTTACGGGAAGAAAGTCCAACTCAAGGACATCTATCTGGAGGGCATTACGAAAATCAGCAGCGAGGACATCGCTTTTGCCAAAGAACTGGGATACCGGATCAAGCTGCTGGCAATCGGCAGGCTCAGGGGGAATGCGGTGGAAGCCAGAATCCACCCGACCATGATTGCTTCAGGACATCTGCTGGCCAATGTCAACCGGAACTACAATGCCTTCCATCTGGTGGGCGACGCCTCGGGACCGGTCTTCCTTTTCGGTCAGGGCGCGGGCATGATGCCCACCGCCAGCGCGGTATTCAGCGATATTCTTGACAGCGCGCGCAATGTGATGAAAGGCATCTCCGGACGTGTGCCGCTGAGATCNNCAGGCGCTAACGAAAATTGACAGGCTCGACATCGTCCGGGACAAAACCATTTTGATTCGCATTGAGGACGAGCTTTAATGATACAAGAGGAAAACCTATGAAATATGTTGTTTTGCTGGGCGACGGTATGGCGGATTATCCAAGCCGGCAGCTTGGCGGAAAAACCCCTCTGGAGTGCGCCCTGACGCCGTTTCTCGATCAGATAGCGTCCGAAGGCACGCTGGGGCTGGTGGATACGATTCCTCAGGGCTTTACTCCCGGCTCCGACGTGGCCAATCTCAGCGTTCTGGGATATGATCCCGCCGAAACCTACACAGGCCGGGGACCGCTGGAAGCCGCCAGCATGGGCGTCCATCTGGGTCCCGACGACATCGCCTATCGCTGCAACCTGGTCACCATCGGTCTTCAGGGCACGGATCAGGCTTTCATGGATGATTTTACCGCCGGGCATATTTCTTCCGGCGAGGCCAGAGAAATTATCCTGGAATTCAACAAAAAACTAAGTTCGTCGCAATATCAGTTTTATCCGGGCGTGGGGTATCGTCATTTGCTGGTGTGGCGTCATGCCGCCGGATCTCCCCAAACCACGCCGCCGCATGACATTCCCGGCAAAACCATTGCCCCCTTTCTTCCCCTGGGCGACTGCGCAGACGATATCAATGCTTTGATGCGTAAAACAGCAGACATTCTCAAGGACCACCCGGTCAATGCCGCCCGACTTGCCGATGGCAAGAAGCAGGCCAATTCCATCTGGCTGTGGGGGCAGGGCAGAAAGCCGCAGATTGTTCCGTTGACGCAGAAATATGATTTCAAAGGCGGCATGATCTCGGCAGTGGATTTGCTCAACGGATTGGGCATCAATGCCGGATTAAAACCACTCCGTGTGGAAGGGGCTACGGGCTATATCGACACCAATTATGAAGGCAAGGCCAACATGGCGCTTGATGCGCTGAAGTTTATGGATTTTGTTTTTCTTCATCTGGAAGCTCCTGATGAAATGGGTCATGAAGGCAATGCTCAAGGGAAAATTTCGGCCATCGAATTGTTTGACGAAAAAATTGTCGGGCCGATCATAACCAACATCGGCAAAATGGGGGATTACCGCATTCTGGTTTTAAGCGATCATCCGACGCCGATTGATGTCAGGACGCATGTGGGCGATCCAAGTCCTTTTGCCGTTTTGTCGTCTCGCAAAGAAGAAAATCTTGCCTTGGCCCGAAAGTTTACCGAAGCGGACGCCAAAGCAAGCGGTATTCTTGTATCTCCCGGTCATCTGCTGATGGACAAATTTATCCGGGACTGGAGCGCGTTTCTTGGAAAGTAATTTTACAAAAATCCGCGTCCTCTATGCCGACACGGACGCGATGGGCATCGTTTATCACACCAACTACATCCGCTGGTTTGAACTGGGCCGGAATGAATTGATGCGTCAGTTAGGCGTTGTCTATGCGGAACTGGAAATGCTGGGGCTGAATCTCCCTTTAACCAAGGTATCCTGCCATTATCTCCTCCCGGCAAGATACGACGACCTGGTTACCATTGAAACGAAATTTGACTACATCAAGCGAGCGAGCATCAGGTTTAATTCCAGAATCTGGGACGAAAATCAGCAGAAACTGCTCGTGGAAGGCTACACCATTCATGCCTGCACCAACAACGAAGGCAAAATCCGCCGGATGCCGCAATTAATTACCGGATTAATCGAGAAATATCATATTAGTAAAGGGGAATAAGATGGCTGCAAAATTATCCAAAAAAGAATTGAAAAGTCCTGATGCATTCCAAACCACGTTCGAAAGAGCAGGGGATTATATTTCTGAAAATAAGAGCCGCGTCATCATTGTCGGCGCTGCTCTGGTCTGCGCTGTGGTCATTGCCATGGGTATTTATTTTTACTGGAGTTATTATTCCGGTTCCGCTCTGAAACTATACGCCAAAGCACAAGACAATATTCTGAAAAGCGGCGAAAATAAAGAAACAATTGACAAAAACACCAAGATATTTAACGAACTCATTGATCAATATCCCTACACCTGGAGCGGCCGGATGGCCTATTATCATCTGGGCAACATTTATTACCAGGAAGGCGAAATGGACAAGGCCATCCGTGCCTATGAAAAATTTGTGGACAAGACGGGATCCGATAAAACAGGGGTTAAATTTCTGGCCTTAACGTCTCTGGGGTATGCTTATGAGGTCAAAAAAGATTTCAA
>DNYQ01000019.1:7851-8055 GCA_003506745.1 Syntrophaceae bacterium | reverse complement strand
ATCCTCGGTCAGGCCGTCGATCTTAATATCCATCTGCATTGCGGTGACGCCTTTTTCCGTGCCGCACACTTTAAAATCCATGTCGCCGGCATGGTCTTCATCGCCAAGGATATCCGATAAAATGACGACTTCTTCGCCTTCTTTCAAAAGCCCCATGGCAATGCCCGCAACAATGTCCTTCACCGGAACCCCGCCATCCATTAA
>DNYQ01000019.1:0-7731 GCA_003506745.1 Syntrophaceae bacterium | reverse complement strand
GAGGACGTGCCCAGGGTGAGTACGGCCAGCGCCTGCGTTTCACCGCGATTAAACAAGGCCGAACCATGAGCACGGGGCAGAACCCCGACTTCCGAACTGATCGGACGGATATCGGTCGAAGACCGGCCGTCGATTCTTTTCTTTTCCTGGATGATCATATCGCGCAAAATGCGTGATTCCAGATGTTCGATAATCGCCGCAACTTTTTTACTCAGTGCCGCGTCGCCGCCACTGATATTTTTAATGACGGCTTCCCGGACGTCGCCCAGTTTGCCGTAGCGTTCCAGTTTACGCGGCATGCCGTAACCTTCCTTTAAACCGGGTAGCGCTTCCGCACTGACACGCGCCATGAGTTCCTCATCGCGTTGCGCTTCTTCCACCGGTCTCTTGGCTTTGCCAACCTCCGCACGCATCTTGTCCTGCAAATCAATGACCGGACGGACAGCTTCCAGTCCAAAATTGATGGCATCGACAATAATGTCTTCCGCAACCTCTTTGGCTTCGCCTTCCATCATCACCAGTTCGACGTCGTAGGGACGGCCTGCCTTACCCGGTGTGACTTTGCGTCCCACCAGGAAAAGGTTCATCTCGCTTTCCTGCATTTTTTCCGTCGAGGCGTTGGCCACCAGCTCGCCTGCAATCCGGCCGACGCGCACACCGGCAATCGGTCCCTTAAAAGGGGCATCGGACATTTCCAGAGCAGCGGACGCGCCGATCATCGCCGCAACATCCGAGTCGTTTTCCTTATCCACGGACAGCACCGTGGCCACGATTTGGGTTTCCGAATAATATCCCTTGGGAAACAGGGGACGAATCGCGCGATCAATGATGCGCGACGTCAAAACTTCGCGTTCATTGTTCCGCCCCTCTCTTTTAAAAAAACCGCCGGGAATTTTGCCCGCGGCAAAGGTCTTTTCCTGATAGTCCACCGTCAGCGGCAGAAAATCCACGCCTTCCCTGACGCTCTTTAATGACACCGCGGTCACCAGCACGACCGTATCGCCGTAATAAACCAGCGCCGAACCGTCCGCCTGCGCGGCCACGTAATTGGCCTTAATCGAAAAATTACGTCCCGCAAAATCCGTACTAAATACGTTACTCATTAATTTCCTCCACCTTCATTGGGTTGCTGCCTGGAACAGGAAATTCAAGGGCGAAACGCAAAAGCCGATTGACGCAGGTATTCATGAATACTTGTCCAATCGGTTGCACTTTTGCCTTCCGCCCTTGAATGGATCGTGTTACTTCCTGAGGCCCAGACGTTTGATTATGTTTCTGTAGCGTTCCACATCATCTGTTTTGATATAATTCAGCAATCTTCTCCTCTGACCGACAAGTTTCAGCAGGCCGCGCCGTGAATGATGATCTTTCTGGTGCGCCTTGAAGTGCTCGGTCAGATATTCAATTCTGGCGCTCAAAAGCGCAATCTGTACTTCCGGCGAACCGGTGTCCTTTTCGTGAAGCCGGTAGTCCTCGATTAATGTTTTTCTCTTTTCCAAAGTTAACACGTTGTTTCCTCCCTATCGTAATTAATTCTTTTTTTTATTATCCTGGCTCATGGATGCGAACGGTTAAATACTCTGATCATCCTGGCAACTTGCGTTTTTCCATCCTGAACGGCCCATTCGCCCGCCGGTATTTGCATTTCGGCCACCGCCACCAGCTTGCCGTCGGGGCTGATGAACTTTACCATATCTCCCGCCGCAAGAAAAGGAAGAACATTTTGCCGCACCATGTCCGCATCCGGCTGAAATCCGGCCCGCAGCTTGCCGGCCACCGTTTCGCTGATGTGAACGGCTGCAAATGCCGGCAAAGATTGCGCCATTGGCAGCATTTTGGACAACAGTTCCTTTTTTATATCCGCCGGCGCGCCATTTTCCAGAGGCGCGGCCATGTCTTCGGTAAAAAAACCGCTCCGGAGTCTGCGCAAACCGGACAAACACGCCCCGCAGCCCAGCGCATGGCCTACATCGGAGCAGATCGTCCGGATATACGTGCCTTTGGAACAGGAAATATCAAACGTCACATCAGGAAAGGAAATGTCCCTGACGTTTAAACTGAAAATTTCCACATCCCTCGGCGCAATCTCGGGAAACTCTCCGGCCCGCGCATATTTATACAAAGGCCTGCCTTTGTGTTTCAGCGCCGAAAAAGCCGGCGGAACCTGTTTTATTTTACCCACCAATCGTCCGAGCGCCGTCCGGATCTGTTCTTCAGACACGACGCGGTCCGACTTTTCAATGATTTTCCCTTCCGTATCCTGCGTATCCGTCTCTACACCCAGCAGCATGGTCGCCAGATAGGTTTTGTTCTCAGCCGACAAAAACGGAGCCAGTTTTGTCGCCTCACCCACGCAAACCGGCAAAACGCCGGTGGCCATCGGATCCAGCGTGCCGGTATGGCCTGCTTTCCCGGCGCCCAGGATTTTTTTGACTTTCCTCACCACATCGTGGGAAGTGAGTCCTGCCGGTTTGTCCATAACCACGATGCCGTCCATAAAGCGCCTATAATTCCTTGACCGCTTCGAGCACCCGCGCTTGAATGGCTTCAATATCACCATCGATCCGGCAGGCCGCCGCGTTAATATGCCCGCCGCCGCCGAACTTCCGGGCGATTTTTTCCACGTTGACTTTGCCTTTGGACCGCAGGCTCAGTTTAAATTGTTTTTCGCCCATTTGCGTATAAAGCATCGCAATGTCAATCCCTTTCACCGTCCGGGGAATATCAATAAAACCGTCCGTCTGTTCCATCGTGGCGCCGGTGTCCTGCAAATGTTTCCAGGTGACAACCAGGGAAGCTGTTCTGTTTTCCATATCCAGGATCAGCGTTTCCAGAACCCGGGACAACAACTGAAGTTTGGCCGGCGGATCGCTTTCATAAATATTTTCAGAAATCCACTGCGGATCCGCGCCGCCTTCCACCAGGTCGCCTGCCGCCCTNNNCCGTTGGACACGTGATGATCAATGTTGATCAATGTCTTGATTTTACCAACCTCGGCGGCGATGTTCCCCACGCGAACCAGCTCCGAGCAATCGAGCACAAAACCGACGTCGTATTGCTCAGGATGTTCAAGGTTGTGGACGATGTGGCAGGCGTCCGGTAAAAACCGGTAGTGCCCGGGCGTGGCATCCTGATTGACAATCACCGCCTCCTTGCCTAAATCCTTAAGCAGGCGATACAGCGCCAGCTCCGAACCCAGCGCGTCTCCATCCAACCGGACATGGGCCGTAATCAGGAATTTTTTCCCCCGGAAAATTGCCTCGATGATTTCCTTAATCATGACCTTCTTCCTGTTTGGAGATTTCGGCCAGTAATCGCTCAATGCGGTTGCCGTAGCCGAAAGATTTGTCGTGAACAAACATGATCTCCGGCACAAACCGAAGCTGCAGGCGATGTCCCAGTTCCCGCCGCACAAATCCTTTGGCTTTGATCAAACCCGCCTGAATCTCTTCATTTAATTCATCTTTGCCCATTTCGACAAAATAAATCCTCGCGTTGCGCAGGTCATCCGTCACTTTGACCGCCGTGATCGTTACCGCATGCAGGCGGGGATCTTTCACCACCCTCAGCAGAATGTCGGACATTTCCGCCATGATCAACTCGCCGACCCTGTCCGCCCTTTTAAAATTCATCGTATTTGCCTGTTTCCCATGCTGCCGGTTCCAGAAAATCCGAAACCACCATCATTTCTATTTTCGAGTTCACAATTTCCGCCACCTTTAAATCATCGATAAACCGCAGCAGGTGATCGATCTTGCCGTTGATGAAGCGGGACTCATTGCCGGTGATCGCAAATCCGATCTCGGCTGTCTGATGATCATTCAAACGGCCTACCTGGGCAATGGAAATGTTAAATTCATTCTGGGCGCGTTTTAAGATTTTATTTAAAACGCTTCTTTTTCCCTTCAAAGAACCGGATGTTGGAATCCGTAATTGAATGATGCCATAGCCGACAACCATGATCGACCTTTGCTATAATTTTCTTTCCAGGGTTTCCATGATGTAAGATTCAATCACATCTCCCACATGGATGTCGTTATACCCTTCGATCCCGATGCCGCAATCAAACCCGGCCAGCACTTCCCGGGCATCGTCTTTAAATCGTTTCAAAGAAAGGACTTTACCGTCAAAGACGGCCACGCTGTCCCGCACCAGTTTAATGCCGGCGGTGCGGGTGATTTTGCCGTCCGTTACATGACAACCGGCGATGATGCCGACCTTGGGAACCTTAAAGAGTTCGCGGACTTCGGCGCGTCCCTGGACCACCTCTTTGTACTCCGGCTCCAGAAGCCCTTCCATGGCCGCCCGCACGTCGGCAATCACGTTGTAAATAATGTCGTAGAGCTTGATTTCCACGCCTTCCTGCGCCGCCAACTCACTCACCCGGGCATCCGGACGCACGTTGAATCCGATAATGATCGCGTTGGAGGCGGAGGCCAGCATGACATCCGTTTCGCTGATCGCTCCCGTGGAACTGTGAATGGTTTTGAGCTGAACATCTTCGGTGGAGAGTTTATGAAGCGCCTCGGAGATCGCTTCGATCGAACCCTGCACGTCGGCTTTGATAATCACGTTCAGATCTTTCACGCCCTCTTTGATCTTCTGGTACAACTGCTCCAGGGTGATTTTAGAGGAAGCGGAAAGCTCTTTTTCCCTGGTCTTGCGAATCCAGTAATCCGCGATGTTGCGGGCTTTCTTCTCATCTTCCACGCAGATAAATTCGGCGCCGGTCTGGGGCACGCTGGAAAAACCGATCACTTCCACCGGCATGGCCGGCCCGGCTTCCTTCACGCGGCGTCCCTGATCGTTGATCATCGCCCGGACGCGGCCGGATTCGGTCTTGGAAACGAAGGCGTCTCCCTCGCGCAGCGTTCCCTGCTGAATCAGCACGGTAGCCACGGGACCGCGGCCGCGGTCCAGCTTGGCTTCGATGATAATGCCGCGCGCGGACAGATCGGGATCGGCTTTGAGTTCCAGAACGTCCGCCTGCAACAGGATCATCTCCAGCAGTTCTTCAATGCCGGTTTTTTTCTTGGCGGATACTTCGCTGAAAATCGTATCGCCGCCCCACTGCTCGGACAAAAGCCCGTGCTCAGTGAGCGCCTGCTTGATTTTTTCGGGATCGGCGCCCGGTTTGTCAATTTTATTAATGGCCACGATGATGGGCACGCCGGCCACTTTGGAGTGGTTGATGGCCTCAATGGTCTGGTCCATCACCCCGTCGTCCGCCGCCACCACCAGCACCACAATATCCGTCACCTGGGCGCCGCGCGCCCGCATCGCGGTAAAAGCCTCGTGGCCGGGCGTATCCAGAAAGACAATGTCGCGGCCATTGATATGCACATGATAGGCGCCGATAGCCTGAGTAATGCCGCCGGCTTCGCCATCTATGACATGGGTCTGGCGAATGGCGTCCAGAAGCGACGTCTTGCCGTGATCGACGTGGCCCATGATGGTGACAATCGGGGCCCGCGGCTGGAGATTTTCCCCGGAGGCATGAGGCTTCAGCATCGTGTCTTCAAATTCCACTTCCGCTTTTTCCACCTGGAAACTGAATTCCGAGGCGACCAGTGTGGCAATATCAAAATCGATCGACTGGTTGATGGTGGCCATCACACCCATCCCCATCAGCTTGTTGATGACCTCGCCGGCCTTGACCCCCATCCTTTTGGCCAGCTCGCCGGTGGTAATCGTTTCCCCCACACGGATGCGCCGTTTGATGGCTTTGGGCACCGTAATTTCGGTTTTCTTCATCCGCACGGGAGCGGCTTTTTTCTCTTCGCGCCATTTGCTGAAAACCACATCCCGGTCATCATCCGCCCGCTTTAATTTCTTTTCGATTTTCTTTTCGAGGATTTTACGGCGCGGGACTTCTTTTTCATCGCCGATAAAGACTTCCACCGGCCCCTTGCCTTTTTTCTTGGGTTTTTCAAATTCTCTTTTAATGATCTTTTCCGGCTGAGGCGTAACGATCATTTCGCCGGGCTTGGCGGGGGCTTTGGCCGGAGCCTCCTTTTTTTCATCCGGGCGGGTGATTTTGTGCCGGGACATCATCGGCGGTCGCACCGGAAGAATGATCGGCGGCTGCTTGGGTTTGACGGGAATCACGATGGGCGCGGGTTGCACGGGTTTGGCCTCCGCAACCGCTTCGCTTCCCGGGGCTTCCTTGCCGGGCAAGGCTACTGCCGGAGTCTCTACCGGCTTCACCGCTTCTTGGGCCGGTTTCGCTTCTTTTTCCGCCGCCGCGGCAGCGGTCACAGCGTCGGATTTTTCTTCTTTTGCCTTTTTAACATCGGGAACTTCGGGCGCGGCTTTTTCGGCCGCCGGTTTTTCTTCTTTTTCCTCAGGCGTTTCTTCGGCCACAGCGGCTTCGACCGGCGTGCGCACCACACGGCGGCGGATCACCGTGGTCTTAATTCTTTCCTCCACGATCTGTCGCGGGGACGTGGCCCGCAGGTCTTCCTTGACTCTTTCAATTTCATGATCTTCCAGGGTACTGGCGTGGGATTTGACGGTGATGCCCAGCCTTTCCAGATGAGCAATCAGGTCCTTATTTTCCAGACCAAGTTCCTTGGCCAACTCGTGAACTCGCTTTTTCGACATTCCCGAAACTCCCTCAAGTTAAATATTGGGTCGCTCAAAAAAAATTACGCTTGCTGATGATTACTCGTTTCCTCGTCCAAAAGCCTGATGGCTTCATGAATCCATTCCGTGCTTGTCTTTTCGCCAACGCCGGGAATCGCGGAAAGCGCTTCCGGCTCCATCGCCGCCAGCATGGCGATGCTTTTGATGCCCTGGGCAAAGAGTTTTTCCGCCATGGCCGGTCCGACGCCGGGAATTCTGATCAGCGCCTTATGAGCGTCGTCATCCTTTTCGGCCGTCATGGTTTCGCTCTTAACGTCGATTTTCCAGCCGGTCAGTTTGACGGCCAAACGTACGTTCTGTCCGTTTTTGCCGATGGCCAGCGACAACTGGTCGTCGGGAACTATCACGGTCATCGCGCGGTTTTCTTCATCCACAAAAACGCGGTTGACCTTGGCGGGAGACAAAGCGCTTGAGACAAATTTGGCCGCGTCTTCCGTATAGGGAATGATATCGATTTTTTCGCCGCGCAGTTCCTGAACAACGCTTTGCACGCGCGAGCCGCGCATGCCCACGCAGGCGCCCACCGGATCAATGTCCTTATCCTTGGCCCTCACGGCAATCTTGCCGCGCTTGCCAGGTTCACGGGCCACGCTGACAATTTCAATAAGCCCTTCGGAAATCTCCGGGACTTCCACTTCAAAAAGGGCTTTCAAAAAAGCCGGGTGCGTGCGCGACAGGATAATCTGCGCGCCCTTGGTGTTTTTCTTCACCTCGAAGAGATAGGAGCGGATGCGTTCCCCGCGTTTGTAGGTTTCGCGATGAATCTGTTCCATGGGCGGCACCACCCCTTCGGCGCGGCCCAGGTTCACAATGATATTGCCGCCTTCAAAACGCTGGACAAAGCCGTTGATCAACTCGCCCTTGCGGTCCTTGTATTCGTCGTAAATGTTGTCGCGTTCCGCGTCTTTGACCCGTTGAATGATGATTTGTTTGGCCATCTGCACGGCGATGCGGCCGAAGGAACTGGTCTCAATTTTCATCCCCAGAGAATCGCCCGGTTCCGCTCCTTCGTCAAGGGTTCTGCGGGCTTCCTCTTTGGAAATTTGTGTTTCGGGATCGAGCACTTTATCCACAACCGTTTTAAAC
>DNYQ01000208.1 GCA_003506745.1 Syntrophaceae bacterium | reverse complement strand
TTTTTGTTGAGCCAGACCAAAGGAAGCATCCGCACGAGTTCCCTCGTCGCAAGTTCGGACGAATAGACAAGGGATTGACCTTGCCGCACCCTCTCCAGAATCTGTCTGGTAAACTCCCGCACCCGGTTGTAAGTCGCCTCGTCCGGCAGATGCTCGCCCGCTTTTTGATTGGCGCTGTCCCAGTCAGGCGTCGGATAAGCGGCAATGCTGCGAAAGGCCTCCATGCCCACGGGCACGGCTTCCTTTTCCGCCAGCAGATGAAGCGCGTGACAAAGCGCATTGTGCTGGTTGCCTTCCGGACCGCCGAAGGACACAAACGCCGCCACGGGAATTCCCGTCAGCTTCGGCGCGGAAGACAGCCAGTCCACCACGTTTTCCGGAATGTCATAATAGAAAACCGGCGAGCCGATCAGAATCAGATCGTAATCCGGCAGACGCTTTGAATCGAAACGCCTCATGTCGGCCAGGTCGGCCGTCAGTCCCTGATCTTTCAGCAGGCAGGCGATCAGTTTTCCATAGCGCGCGGAAAATCCCGACTGGCTGTAGCATAAGACCAGCGCGCGTTTCGGATCGAGGGTTTTCATTTCCCGTTCGGCGGCCCGCCCCGTTGCAGCCCACGGCAGCGGCAGGCTTAAAGCGGCGCAGATGATGGCGCTTTTTTTAATGAAATTTCGTCTGGTTTCCATAGAATCGGACCCGGCCTTTCCGCGGCGCCTGAAAGTTATTCATTCTTTTCTTCGCCGGTGAAGTTGATTTTTAATTCGTAAACGCCTGTGTCCAGGTGCGTGGTCATCGGATAGCCGCACTTGGAAAAAACGTGCATCATCGGCCGGTTGCGTGACAAAACGTCCGCCGTGAACCCTTCGCTATTCTTTCCCTTCGCGATACGGATCAAATACTGCAGGAGGAAGGCGCCGATGCCCCGGTCCTGCCAGTCCTGGTGCGTGGAGAAAGCCACTTCGGCATAGCGGGTGTTGGGGTTGTTGGCGTAGTTCCCGATCGCCACGATTTTTTCTCTCCCCTCCGGCTCCTCTTTGCCGATCACCGCCACGATGGCCATCTTGTCGTCATAATCGATGGCCGCCATCGGCATGGCCACCTTGTGGGAGAAGGATTTCAAATTGTGAAAGAACCGCGTGTAAACATCCTGCTGGGGCAAATCGTAGAGCAGTTCCTGAATGGCGCGCTCATCCGTGGCTTTCACCGGGCGGAAAAAGAGCGGCGTGCCCTTCTTGTCGATCCAATTGATTTCATGTTCTTTCGGATACAAAACCACCGGCAGCGTCTGATCCCGGTAAATGTAACCCTGCCGCTTGGCCGCTTCCAAGAGCTCGTCGCGGAATTTCGGATGGGCGATGCTGATGAGCATCATGGCCCGGTCGCGGATGGATTTTCCGTGCACATAGGCAATGCCGTATTCCGTCACGACATAATGAATGTCGCCGCGCGTCACCACCACGCCGCTGCCCGGCGAATGCGGGACAAAGCGGTTTTCGCGTCAGTAATTTTTTCTTTATAAAGGGGCGGCCAGTTGAGGATCATATCGCTCACCGCTTCTTTCATGCGTTAAAAAAGGGACGCCGTAACCTTCAGCATTCCCGAGGCCACGGGTGTGCGGAAACCGGGGTTTCCACGCGTCTCCCGTCAGAAAGCGCCAAGCTGACAGGGTTTGACTTTGATTTTCAGGTTTTCGCAGGCGGCGCAGACTTCCAGACGCTTGACGTCCAGCCGGGCCGCGATCTCCCAGGCGGCGGCGCAGGGCAACCGGCCGTTGACCAGCGCTTTGCGGATGGCGGCTTCCAGGTCCGGAGCAACGGACGGGGCGGCCTTCACTTTCTTTTGCTTGCCGTCCAATCCGAAAAGGCCAAGCTGACACTGGACAATATTGATATTGAGCATGTCAATGGCCACGCCGACTTCGCTAAGCGAAAAACCGCTGCTCTGAGCAATTTTTTCCGCCGCCTTGCAGGAAACATTGTTGTCTTTTGCGGACTTCTGAACCGCCTCTTTCAGCTTGTCGCTGACGGTTGTTCCTTCCGGATGCTTCTTGAAATATTTTCCTTTGTCTTCATGCGCCATGTTTTTATCNNATCGCCGACAACGCCTGCGTATCCAACGTTTTAAATCCGTTCTTCTCTATAAGCTTTTCCGTTTTTTCGATCTGATCGACGTCAACGACAAAAACGGCTTTTTCCGCGCACTCCAGAACAAAACCACAGGCGTTGTTGATGTTGATGCCCTCCCGATACAAAAGCTGCATCAGCTTGTCCAATCCGCCGGGCCGGTCGGGAATTAAAACGGCCAGAACGTTTTTCAGGTGAACCGTCATACCGGCTTTGGCGAGCGCTTTTTCCGCCAGCTTCGGATCATCGACAATCAGGTTGATCACACCGGATGTGCCGTGGGTCGATATGGTGGTCGCCCGAATGCTGATTTCGGCTTTGGCCAGAACACCGGTCACACGGGCCAGTTGCCCCGGTTTGTCTTCCGCAAGAATGGAAAGCTGATAGGCAATCATAAGTTTCTCCTCTGTGCGTGTTTTGTACAATTGTGACGATATTTTATCAAGTCAAATCTCCGCTCATGTTTTGGCATAGCGGTTGCCGTCCAGTATGATTTTACCCTGTTTGATTAAATATTTCAAATGCTTACAAATCAGAACCCNNCATCCCAAAGCCTGCCCGGATTTTCTTCAAACAAACCGGTGTTATGCGAAGCAACCCACCTGCGGGCGGGAACAGCCTTGAGTTTGCGAATGGATTGGATGGTTTCTTCAATGCTGGAGTATAAATCGCCATACCAGGGTCCAAAAGTCGTTAAATCATAGTCTCCCAGAAAGAGCAGCTCTTCTTCAGGAAAGAAAAACGACAAATGCCCCGGCGTGTGTCCTGGTGTGGGAAGAACGCAAACGGTCAGGCCGCCCAAGTCTATCATCTCATCATCCCGGAGAAAACACGCCGTTTGACGTGGACGGTAATCAAACGTCTCTATCATTTCCTTCTTCCAGTAGTTCCGGGCGCCCTTCTCTTCGAGGCCGTACCAGTCCAAAAAGATATCAAGATTCCTCAGTGGCGGGAAGTCCCGTTCAGAGATCCAGAGCGGACAAGCTTCAAAAATATTCATGTAGCGGATGTGATCTTCATGCCAATGCGAAAGCCAGACCGCATCAACGCCTTCGCTCTTCAACTTTGTAAGCTTTTCCAAAGAACAGGCGGGATCGATCACCACCCGCGCCTTGTCCCCTTTCAAATACAGCGAATGATTGAAGGGATACTTCCCGCCGTTTTCACCGTAAACAAAATGAATCCGCCCGAGTTGACGATCTTGCATATTCATGCTCCTGCACAGCTTTTTGTGGATTAATTCTCCGTTTCCATCTCGACCAGGCTCACACCGCCGCAATACTTTTCGCGCAGCTTCGGCTTTTCAATTTTTCCGGTGGGATTGCGCGGCACGGCATCGAATATGATTTTGTGCGGGCGCTTGTAGCGGGGCAGCGCGGCGCTAAACTGCTCTATCTCGGCTTGTGTGGCGGAAACGCCCGGCTTCAGCTCGATGATGGCCGCGGTGATTTCGCCCAGGCGATGGTCCGGAAGGCCGATCACCGCCACATCCTTGACGGCGTTGTGCGTGCGCAGAAAATCCTCGATCTGCACCGGATAGATATTCTCGCCGCCCGTAATGATGACGTCTTTCTTGCGATCCACCAGATAGATAAAGCCGTCTTCATCCATGCGCGCCATGTCGCCCGTATAAAGCCAGCCGTCTTTGAGAATTTCGGCGGTGGCTTCCGGATTATTGTAATAACATTTCATCACACCCGCGCCTTTGACGCAAAGTTCGCCCACCTCGCCTTGCTTTACAGGCCGGCCGTTTTCATCCACGATCCGTGTTTCCCACTGGTAACCGGCCTTGCCGATCGCGCCCACCTTATGAATGTTTTCGATGCCCAGATGGACGCAGCCCGGCCCGATCGACTCCGAAAGGCCGTAGTTGGTGTCATAGTCGTGGTGCGGAAAATATTTTTTCCAGCGTTTGATGAGGCTGGGCGGAACCGGCTGCGCGCCGATATGCATCAGTTTCCACTGATCGAGTTTATAATTTTCCAGCCGGATCTCTCCGCGTTCAATGGCGTCCAGAATGTCCTGCGCCCACGGAACCAGAAGCCAGACTATCGTGATCTGCTCTTCGGACACCGCCCGGATGATCCATTCCGGTTTGACGCCTCTGAGCAAAACAGCCTTGCTTCCGGACAGGAAGCTGCCGAACCAGTGCATTTTCGCTCCGGTGTGGTAAAGCGGCGGAATGCAGAGAAAGTTGTCCTCGCGCGTCTGTCCGTGGTGGTTCAATTCGACTTCGCATGCCAGCATCAGGGCGCGGTGCGTGTGAAGAATCGCCTTGGGAAAACCGGTGGTGCCGGATGAAAAATAAATCGCGGCATCGTCATCATCGGAAAGCGGCACCTTCGGAGCAGCGGAGGAACAGCAAGCCGTGAGCGCATAATAACTTTCGGCAAACTCGGGGCAGTCCTGACCCACAAACAGCCGTATTTTGATATTCGGAATCTTCTCCTTGATCGAAGCGACCCTTCCGGCAAACTCCGGCCCGAAAATCAAAACGTCGCATTCGGCCAGATCCAGGCAGTATTTGATTTCATCTTCCGTATAGCGGTAATTCAGCGGCACCGCAAGAGCGCCGGTTTTCAGGATGCCGAAATAAATCGGCAGCCACTCCAAACAATTCATCAGTAAAATCGAAATCTTATGGCCTTTTTGCAGGCCCCGTCCCAGCAAAAAGTTGGCCAGGCGGTTGGCCTTGTCGTCAAACTCGCGCCAGGTCATTTCCCGGCGGTATCTTTTTTCGGGATTGGTTTCGACCAGTTCATAATCCTTCCAGCCGGCCGTCATTTCCTTAATGTCGGGATTGATCTCAATCAGGCTGATTTCATCGCCGTAAAGGGCGGCGTTTCGTGTGAGAATTTCCGTGATGGGCATGGTGCTTTCCTTATTCGTTTTTTATTTTACTCCCGCCGAGGCGGGATTAAATTCGTTTTTTGCAGACAACGGCAACGGCTTCCAGAAAGCGGTCCATTTCCTCGTCCGTGCCGATGCTCACCCGGAGAAAGTTGTCGATTTTGGGTTTGTCGAAATAGCGCACGAGAATGCCCTGCTCCCTCAAGCCTTGAAACAGATCGCGTCCGGGATGCTGCGGATGGCTGATAAAGACGAAATTGGCCTGCGACGGAATAACCCGGAACCCCAGACGTTTAAGTTTTCCCGATACACGTTCGCGGGTCTTGATGATCTTCGATCTTGTTTCCTGAAAGTAAGCATCGTCTTTGACGGCTTCGCGCGCCCCGGCTTGAGCCAAAC
>DNYQ01000100.1 GCA_003506745.1 Syntrophaceae bacterium | reverse complement strand
ATTTTCCGCCGCTGATGACAGGTGGAGGCATTGCAATAAGAAACTCAGACAAATATAAGCAATACCAAAAAGAATCTGATGAAAGAGTAAAAGAATTATTAAGAAATAAACCAGAAAGTACGAAAGAGGAACTTATGGAATGGTGGGATACTCATCATAAAAAGGACTAAAGGTACATCCGATGAGTGCTGCAAAAATTCCCTACTCAGCCATCAAAGATGGAGGTATGAAAAATGGAATTGTTTCTTTGCCTGTGTTTCATTATCCTCAATATCCTGGATGTGACAACAACCAACAGGATCTTGTCTATGGGCGGCTACGAAGCGAATCCTATTGTCTGGTTGCTCATGAAATTCCACCTGTTCATCCCCTGCAAAATAGCCGCGGTCATATTTTTTGTTTTGCTCGTTCTTTTCTCACAACCTCCTACTGGCCTTATCATGGCTGCTTGCGGCTGTTTGCTTTATCTCCTGATTGTTGGAAACAACCTGTATCAAATTCATCAAGAATCAATGGGCGAGTGAAGAAGGGGCAAAACCGATTACTTCTGTCGGGAATTGAATTTACCGAATACTTTTTGGATAAGGTAAACTATATGACATTAAGACAATCCAATGAATGTGGAGCGGAAGTCGGTCAAACAGAAAGCAAGTCTTCCCATTGTAAAAATAATATTCCAGGCGCCGGAAGGATTGGCCGCTATGCGTTAATACTGATTCTTGTAATATTTGCTTACGCAGTCCAGTGGTTCTGGATAAAATAAACTATCACTGCACAAGCAACATCCAAGAAGCAATTGTGGATTCCGGCTCAGGGACGATGCCGGAATGACAAGGAGGTGGCTGGATTCCCGCTCAGGGTCGCTGCAGGAATGACTTTGGAAAAAGGAGATTAAACAATGTCGATTGCAGAAACCAACAAACCGGGCGTTGCGGCGGTGTTGAGCCTGATCATCCCCGGCGTCGGGCAGTTTTATAACGGCACGTTCTGGCGGGGCATTTTCTGGCTGATCATCACACCCGGTCTCTGGATCGGATCGGGCGGAATGCTGGGGTGGATCTGCCATATCATTGCCGCTATCACCGCATACAATTACGCCAAACGTCTGTCTGTAAATAATCCTGATTCCATGCCAGTCGGCGCGGGGTTGTTGAAGAAAGAAGAAAACTTTGACCAGTTAAGGGAGGGCAGGAAGTGATTATGCTTCTGCGGGGCGCTTACTTTATCCCGGATTTCGCAATAGAATATGATCCGTCCTTTCTGTCCTGTAATCGTGTGATGATAGAGTGCCCTTTCTTTATCGCGTTTTGGAGCATCATTTTCCCGGCGACGTCTTCGGACGCCGCACGCCACCTTTAAAGGCGATGAATGTTTTTTTGCCGTGCAAAAAGTAGTAAAGAGGAATCGTCGCCAGAATGATCAGGGTCATCATCAAATATAACCCGCGGTAACCCGTCCACGGAACCAGGGACCCGAGCAAATAAGGCCCGGCGCCAAAACCTAAATCCAGAAATATAAAAAATGTCGATGTTGCCAGACACAATCGGTGAGGCGGGACTTTTTTGATGGCAATGGCCTGAGCACAGGAGATAAAGTTGCCGTAGCCTAAACCAATGATGGCCCCCGCCAGCAACAACACCAGGCCCTGTTCGGCCAGGCTGAAGAGCAGCATGCCGATTGCAAAAATGAAAAGGCTGGGATAAACAACAAAATTTGCGCCCCGAATGTCAAACAGACGTCCGGAGACAGGTCTCGACACCAGGACCGTCAGGGCATAGACGAGAAAATAGAAGCTCGCGGCTTCTTCCAGATGAATTTGTTTCGTGTACAACGATATGAAAGCCAGCACACCGGAGTAGCTGAACCCGATCACCAGGATGATCACGGAAATCGGGATCGCCTTAAACTCCAGGAAACTGGACAGTTGAAAACTTCCAACGGCCTTTTTCTGATCTTGCACCGGGAGTTCATAGGTCGGCTCGCTCACGGCAAAAGACATGACAAAACTGGCGGCGGCCAGCATCGAAGCGACGATAAAAATCATCTTGAAATCCGCATGCTGAATGAGCAGGACCCCCACAAAAGGCCCCAGGGCTACCGCCAGGATTGCGCCCATGCTGTAATAGCCGATGCCCTCTCCGCGCCTTCCGGGAGGGATAATCTTGGCGACGATGGTTCCCGTTGCGGTGCTGGCCGCCCCGAAAGCGA
Organism: Syntrophaceae bacterium; assembly: GCA_003506745.1. Classification (GTDB taxonomy): domain Bacteria; phylum Desulfobacterota; class Syntrophia; order Syntrophales; family Smithellaceae; genus UBA8904. The sequence goes on along the minus strand of DNYQ01000100.1, from coordinate 882 downwards.
CCCCGTGCAAAAACCGGATCGCAATCAGCAGGGGCAAATGGATGGCGGCAAAATATAAAGCTGACGTGATGATTAACAAGAAGGTGCCGACGATTAAAACTCTCTTGCTCCCCGCATCTTCAATCATGCGTCCCGTTCCCAACCGGCCGATCACGGCGCCAATAATAAAAATGCCCGCAACCAGTCCGGCAAGGTTGGTGGAAGCATGGAATTGATCAACGGCATAGGAAGCGATCGTGACGATGAGCAGGAAATGCGTCAAAAACACAAAAAAATGAATACCGGACACAATGATAAAATCCTTGGTCCAGAGCTTTTCCTTACTCATACCCTATGCCTTTTTTATTCCATGGGAGATCGACCCCATGAAAAAACATTATGCTTTCACAAAGTGATAATGGGACCCGAAGCGCTCAAACGCTGCGCGGTCCAGCGCTTCCCGGTGGTCGGGGTGGGCAATGCTGATCAAAAGCCGGGCCCGCTCCTGGAGCGACCGGCCGTAAAGGTTCACGGCTCCGTACTCCGTCACCACCCAGTGCACGTGGGCGCGGGTGGTGACCACGCCCGCGCCGGGAAGCAACACGGGAGCGATTTTGCTGATTCCCTTTTCCGTCACCGACGGCATGGCCAGAATGGGCTTGCCGCCCGGCGATCGAGACGCGCCGTAAAAAAAGTCGATCTGCCCTCCCACACCGGAATAGCATTTCGTGCCCAGGGAATCGGCGCAGATCTGGCCGGTCAGGTCCACCTGCAGGGCGGAATTGATCGCCGTGACTTTCGGATTGCGGGAGAGGATAAAAGGATCGTTGGTGTAGCCCACATCCTTCATCAGGACCTGATCGTTCCGGTGCGTATAGTCGTATAAATTTTTCGACCCCAGCA
>DNYQ01000237.1:3620-8010 GCA_003506745.1 Syntrophaceae bacterium | reverse complement strand
TTGACCGGCATGAATATTTTGAAAAAAATTCTGATCGTCATCACCGCTTTAGTGGTTTTCATCAGCATCGCCGGATTCCTCATTCTCCCCGCCGTTCTCAAACCCGTTCTGACCAAAAAGATTTCCGAGGTTCTGCGCCGGGAAGCGTCTGTCGATCAGATCAACATCAATCCCTTTGCTCTTTCCGCAACGATCAGGGGATTTAAGCTGGCCGACCCCGGAAAGACGACGCCGTTTGTCGCTTTTCATGAACTGCATGTCAACATGGATGTGATGACGTCCGTCTTCAGACGGGCTTTAATCCTGGAGGCCGTCCGCCTCGATAAACCCTACGTCGGCGTAACCCGAAAAACCGACGGGACCTATAATTTTTCCGATCTGATTCCCAAGGAGGAAACAAAAAAAGAAGAGCCTTCCAAACCTTTTCTTTTCTCGCTCAACAACATAAAGATCGCGGACGGAACCATCGATTTTCAGGATTTACCCAATAAAACGGATCATACAATACGCAACCTTAATCTTGCGGTCCCTTTTATTTCCAATATCGACTATTACATGAAAAATCATGTCGAACCCTATTTTTCGGCGGTGATGAACGGCCATACCGTTGTGCTCACCGGGAAAACCCAGCCCTTCCTGCCATCGCGGTCAACAAGTCTTGACATTGACGTCAAGAACATCGATGTTCCCTTTTACCTGCAATATGTGCCCGTGAAGATGAATTTCAAGCTTGCCGAAGCCAGGCTGGACGCCAGGCTCCAATTGAACTTCATCATGCCGGAAAAGAAATCGCCCCACTTGCAAATCACCGGACAGGCGGCCCTGAGGAAACTGGCACTGGACGATTTGCGCGGGAGCAAGATCCTGCGGATTCCCTCGCTCACCGTAAATCTCGCCTCCGTCGAACCCCTGGTTCCCCATGTTCATTTATCTCAAATCGTTCTGGACAACCCTCAACTGCTGATCCGGCGCGACAAAAAGGGCAATATCAACCTGCTTAATCTTGTCGGACCGGATAAAAAACCCGAACCGCCGGCCACCCAGAAGAAACCGGCTGATCAAACCGGCAAGAAAAAAGAACTCGACCTGCTGATCGACGATTTACGGATCGATCAGGCCGACATCACCTTCATGGACGAGCAGCCGGCTCAACCGTTTAAAACCCGGATCCATCCCCTGCGCCTGTCTGTGTCGGGTTTCTCGCTCAAACAGGGAGACACGGCTGATATCGATCTGGCGCTGGTCATCGACAACAAGAGCAGCGTCACCGCAAAAGGACCGGTTGGCATCGCGCCGCTTCGCGCCAATCTGGCTTGGGCGGCAAAAAACCTGGCCATCCGCTCTTTTCAGCCTTATTTTCCCGAATCCGTTCAAATGGAGGTCACGCACGGCTCCCTTTCGACGGCCGGCAAATTCTCTCTGAAAACAGACGCGAAAGGCAAACCCGGCGTCCAGTATTCGGGCAATCTTTTCGTTTCCAACCTGGCCACGATCGACAAGGCCAACGCGCACGACTTTTTGAAGTGGAAGCAGCTGGCCTTCCAGTCTCTCTCGGCAGGTTACAATCCCCTCTTCGTGAACATCAGGGAAATATCCGTCGTCGATTTCTTTGCCAAAATCGTGATCAATAAGGGCGGCAGCACCAATATTCAGGATATCTTCGTCGGTGAGAAAAAAGAAGCGGACAAACCGGAAGTAACCAAAGACGAAAAAACTCCCCGAAAAGTTGAAAGCGCCCAGCCCGACCAGCCGCCGCCGGATATTAAAATCGGCAAAGTAAGTTTCCAGGGAGGAACGGTTGATTTTGCCGACCGCAACATCCAGCCGAACTACGCGGTGACCATGCTCAATCTCAGGGGCGGCGTCACGGGGCTGTCCTCGCAGGAAATCTCCCGCGCCAAGCTGAATCTAAAGGGAAACATCGGCTACGGATCTCCCCTGGAAATCGCCGGCGCCGTCAATCCGCTGAAAAAAGATCTTTTCGCCGATATTAAAATCAGTTTTAAAGACCTGGAAATGAATCAGGTCACGCCCTACACCAGCAGGTATCTGGGTTACCCCATCACCAAAGGCAAGCTCAATTTCAATGTATCCTACCTGGTGGATAAAAGAAAACTGACCGCCGAAAACAAAGTTTTCTTCGACCAGCTGACCTTCGGCGAGAAAGTGGAAAGTCCCGAGGCCATCAAGGCGCCGGTAACGCTGGCGGTTTCCCTTTTAACCGACCGCAACGGACAAATCAACCTGGACATACCGCTGTCCGGAAGCCTTGACGATCCGAAGTTCAAAATCTGGCCGATTGTCTGGCAGATTCTGGTCAATTTGATCACCAAAGCCGTCACAGCGCCCTTTTCGCTCTTGTCCTCCCTGACCGGAGGCGGCGAGGAAATGAGTTATGTCGAATTCGATTACGGCAGCGCTGCGCTTTCAGAGGCGGCGTCGAAAAAAACCGGTTCGCTGGCCAAAGCGCTTTACGACCGGCCGGCTTTGAAGCTGGAAATTGAAGGTTATGCCGACCCGTCCCAGGATAAAGAAGCGCTTAAAAATGCCGAATTCACGCGTCTTCTCAAAGCGCAGAAGCTCAAGGACATGGCGGATCAGGGCCAGGCCTCCGTGCCGCCGGCGGATATTTCGATTGCTCCGGCCGAATATGAAAAATATTTAACCCTGGCCTACAAAGCGGCAAAATTTGCCAAACCGCGGACGGCCCTGGGCATCGCCAAAGCGCTGCCGCCGCCCGAAATGGAAAAGCTGATACGGGCCAACATTACAATCACGGACGGCGATCTGGCTGAGCTGGCGTCCAGACGCGCTCATACCGTCCGCGAACAATTGCTGAAGGAAGGCAAGATTGAACCGGGACGCATCTTCATCGTCAAGTCCAAAACAACAACCCCGGAGAAAAAAGAAAAGGTGAAGGACAGCCGGGCAGGCTTTAAATTGAAATGAATCTTTCCAGGCATTCAGACAAAATATATAATATCAGGACGGCCATCATTCTGTTGTGCCTGAGCGTTTTGCTCGTTTCCTGCTGTGTGCCCGGGCCGGTAAAACATTCGGCGCCGTGCATTCCACAATTCCCCGATCAGGACGGCTGGTATGGCGGCGACGGCGCTTATTCTATTGACCTTGATGGACAGCGCTCCCTCTGGCTGTTCGGCGACACATTCGCCTCGGAAGAAAAAGGGCGAAAAAACCGGATCGGCATGGATGTCATCCTGGGAAACACGCTGGCCGTCTCCACCTGCTCAACTGACCAGAAATTTTTCATTCGGTACTTTCTAAAAAAGGAAAAAGGCGCCTTTGTATCGTCATTCGGCAAAGACGAATGGCTCTGGCCGCAGGACCCGTTTATTGCCGAAAATGTTCTATACATACCGCTGCTGGTGATTCAGTCGCTGCCCGGGGAAAAAGCGCTCTTTAGCTTCAAAATCGCCGGACATAAAATTGCCCGTATCAAAGATTATTCAGCCGGCGATCCCCATACCTGGCCCGTGGACTATCTGGACTGGACGGATGCGCTGGCTTCCGGCATCGAAGCTCTGGCCACAACATCCGTTGTTCATGAAGGTTTTGTTTATTTTTATCCTCTTTACCGGCATACAGGAGACACCCTCAACATTTACGGCAATATCCTGGCGAGACTTTCCGTCGGCCATTTGGGCAACCCGGCCCATCATTTTGAGTATTGGACTTCCGACGGCTGGCAGAAAGAATTGAAACCGGCAAAAGTGAAGCTGATGTTTCCCGTTGGTGTTTCCGAGCTCAGCGTTCGCTATTCCGCACGGGATAAGGAATGGCTGGCCGTTTACCTGTCACCGGAAAACAAGGGCCATCAGCTTCTGTATGCAACGGCCCGCAACCCTGAAGGCCCGTGGCGTCCTCCTTCGGTGCTGATTCCAGCCATCGCCGAAGTGGATCCCGGAAACCCCCTTTATGATCAACATACTTTTTGTTACGCCGGCAAAGAACATCGCCAGTTCGCGCAAAACGAAACCCTCATTGTTACTTACGTCTGCAATTCCGCCGAGGATATCGGCAACCAGGAAAGCTTCCTTCGCAAAAATCTTTTCCTTTACCGTCCCCGGGTTAAGGCCGTTCGCCGCTGATCATTCCCGTTTCGACCGGCAGCGCCGGCGGTACGGACAGGTTTGACGGCAACGTCACCATGTCGAGCAGAACATTGACGCTCTCATTGACGAAAGGCGCATACTGGCTTCGGGCTTTCTGCCTGGACTCATGAAGCGTCTCCTTGGCCTTGCCGATGTTTTCCTTCTCCCTGCGCAAGTCGGCAAGCCGGATAATACCCTTCCTGTCTTCTGCCTCTTTGTTGTTCTTCATGATTTCGATAAACTTTGCGTCTTTGGCGACCCGGGCCCTGGACCTTGCC
>DNYQ01000237.1:0-3531 GCA_003506745.1 Syntrophaceae bacterium | reverse complement strand
ATTTCGCTGGCCGACGCGCTCATGCGGCTCGTCAGGATGACAAGAGGACCGGTGTAAAGCTCACGGGAATCATCTGCAGGCAGTGTCATGACATCAAGGTTATATCCATCCGCTTCCGGTGCACCCGGGCCAACGGCAAGAATCGTCACCCGCCCGTTGCTTTCCCGGGTGGCCACGATTCCGCCCCGGCCGATAAAGAGACCGGCAATGCGCACCGCCTCCCCGAGCAGGCCTCCTCCGTTGCGTGACAGGTCCAGCACGATTCCATCGACAGGCTGACGCCCGGCCTCCGCAAGAAGTTTTTTGACGTCTTCATAGCAGGACTTCTTCCCCCGCTCATCCCCATAAAAGGAAGGCAAATCTATCACGCCGAAACGGTACGGTCTGCCTCCCGCGGTTCGTGTTTCATAGTGGATCTTAGCCTCCTGCTCTTTGATATCGACCTTGTCGCGCGTGATCGTAATGTCGAAGCGGTGCGTTCGTTGTGCCTGCCGCAGGATCGTCAGAGTGACCTGCGTCCCCTTCTTGCCGCGGATCATCCTGACAACGTCGCGTAAGTCCATGTCAATGACATTGACAGGCTTTTCCCCTTCCTGGGCCACGGCAATGATCTTGTCCTTCGGTTTCAGCAGTCCCGATTGTTCGGCGCCGCCGCCGGGAATCAACTCCTCAATGACGGTAAAACCATTGTCGCTCGTAAGAACGGCTCCAATCCCAACCAGAGAAAGCTGCATCTGAATCTGAAAATCCGCAAAGTTTTCGGGGGACAGGTAATTCGTGTGCGGATCCAGGGCCAGGGCAAAGGCCTTGGCGGCGGTGGTAATGAGCTTATCGGGACTGCGTTCGACCACCCGCATCGTTTGTAGTTCAGACTTGTGAATCTGCTGCTTCCTGGCTTCCGCCAGGTCGATGCCAGACAGGAGGGCGTTTTCGATCTGGAATTGCACAACCTTTCTCAGGAGCTCCTGTTTTTCCGCGGCCGTCTTTACATGGGGACGCTTGTCCACGTNNNGCAGTCATATGCTTCATCGCATAGTGGTTGGCTAAAAACCCTTCCATCAGGATGGGCAGGCGGTTGCAGGTCAGGTTGTTTTCGGCTACCGAGGAAACGGGCAGCAGCAGGACCAAAAGCAGAAACAGCAATTTCGCAAAACAGAATCTTCCCTTGATGTTGAAGCGGCTACGCTGATTGCTTCCAGGGGAATTCCCAGAGATGTTTTCGTCCTTACGGTCGCACATACCTATCCTTTCCGCAGCCCAACCATGTGGTTATTTTCCACTTCTGCCTATTGGGAGTGACTTTTATTTTAATTATAAAGAAAGCACGGAAGTGTCAACCTAAATCGAAGCCAAAATTTTCCTCGTGAAGTCTTGTTTGTTCATTTGACTGTTTTCTGATAAAGAATAATATTATGAAAGATCAAACAAAAACGAGGCAGACATTGATCGGCGAACTGGCTTCTCTGAAAGAGAGAATTGCGGAGCTGGAACAATCCGAATTGAAAGGCAAACAGGCTGATGAGGCTCTTCTTGAATTTGAAGCCAAGCTCAAGGAGGCTGAAGAAACATACAGAAATATTTTCATGAATTCCCAGACAGGGTTATTTCGAACCGAAATCGAAACCGGCATCATGCTGGAAGCAAATGACAGCCTGGCGCGATTTGCCGGGTTTGAAAATCGGGAAGCGCTTCTGTCCAGCAACTTCAATATTGCGGAAAGATACGTCCACCCCGATGCCCGGAAGAAAATGCTTGCCATCATCAAGGAGCAGGGTCAGTGCGACAACTATGAAACACGGTTCAGGCGGAATGATGGTTCAGTCATTTGGATTCGTCTATCGACCAAACTGGTTCCGGACAAAGGCTGGTTGGAGGGAGTGGCTGAGGATATTACCGCTGGAAAACTGGCGGAGGATGCGCTGCGGGAGAGCGAAGAGAAATATCGCATTCTCTTTGAAAATGCCTCTGAGGCTATTTTTGTTGCCCAGGACGGCAAAGTAGTGTTCTTCAATCCTACAACCGCCATCGTCACCGGTTATTCAAACAAGGAATTCGTTTTAAGACCATTTGTCGATTTCATTCATCAGGATGACCGCAACATGGTTATGGAACGTTATGTCAGGCGCCTCAATGGAGAGGATATTCCCCGGCGCTATTCTTTCCGGATTCTTCATAAAAATGGCGGTTTCCGGTGGGTAGAACTGGATACCGTTCTGATAAACTGGAAAGGAAGACCGGCTACCCTGAACTTTCTGACCGACATCACCGAACGTAAACGGGTGGAAGAAACTCTTCAGAAGAGCGAAGAGCGTTACCGATCCCTGGTTGAAAATGCCGATGAAGCGATCCTGGTGATACAGGACGGGATCATTAAATTTGTCAACACCAGGGCGATAGAGTCATTTGGTTATTCGGTGCAGGAATTCCTATCGATCCCTGTCTTTGAATTAGTCCATCCGGAAGACAGGAATGCGGTGATAGAACGATATCTTCAAAAAATTAACGGTGACACGACGCCCACCCATCATACTTACAGATCGATCCACAAAGGCGGCCATATCGTTTGGATTGATATCAGCTCAGTCCTGATCGATTGGGAAGGTCGTCCCGCAACACTGAATCTGATCACCGACATCACAGAACGCAAGCAGGCGGAAGAGAAATTACGGGAAAGTCAGGAGCGTTTGCTCAAGGAGCAAAAATTCACTCAGCTGCTTCTTGACACTTCTCCGGCATTCATCGTGGCCATTGATTTTGACGGAAAAACCCTGATGATGAACCGGTCGTTGCTGGACGCTCTCGAATACACCGCGGAGCAGATCAAGGGGACCGATTACCTGACAAATTTTGTGCCGGAAGAAGACCGTATGAAGCTGGCCAAGGTTTTTCAAGAGATTATCCAAAAAGGAAATATGACGATCAACGAAAACCACATTATCAGCCGATCGGGCCGGATTTACTTAGTGGAATGGCATGGCCGATCCGTCACCCGAGAAAAGGGATCCAGCAATATTTTCGTGGGGGTTGGCCTTGACATCACCGACCGGAAAAACAGCATGGATCAACTGAGGAAGGCCCTGGGCGGAACCGTTCAGGCCATCGCCCTGGTGGTGGAATCGAAAGATCCTTACACCGCGGGCCATCAGCGCCGTGTGGCTGATATTTCCCGCGCCATCGCCACGGAAATGGGCCTCTCCCCGGATCGGATCGAAGGCATCCGCATGGCCGGCATCATCCATGATATCGGCAAAGTTTCCGTCCCCGCCGAGATTCTCAGCATGCCCCGAAAATTGACAGACCTGGAGTTCAGCCTGATTAAAACGCATGCGCAATCCGGGTATGAAATTCTGAAAGACATTGAATTTCCCTGGCCCATTGCCAGAATGGTATTGGAACATCATGAGCGGATGAACGGTTCTGGTTATCCCAACGGGTTGACCGGGGACAAGCTTCTTCCGGAGTCGCGGATTCTGGCGGTGGCCGACGTGGTGGAAGCCATGGCAACATACCGTCCTTACCGGGCTGCATTGG
>DNYQ01000062.1:1729-4184 GCA_003506745.1 Syntrophaceae bacterium | reverse complement strand
TACAACCCTTATCCCCGCTTTTTGTTGTTGACATCCATGTCCCGTTTCGGCTTAAATAGCAGAGATAAAAATAAAATACTACCAGGAATGACGGTTGGGGGGAATGAAGAGAATATTAATTACCGGTGGTGCGGGTTTTTTAGGGTCTCATCTGTGTGAGCGACTCTTAAAAGAAGGAAACGACATTGTCTGTCTGGACAATTTTTTTACGGGCAATAAGAACAACATCGCGCATCTGATGGGTCATACCCATTTCGAAATGATCCGCCATGACATCATCAATCCCATCTATCTGGAGGTGGACGAAATATACAATCTGGCCTGTCCCGCCTCGCCCGTGCACTATCAGTTCAATCCCATTAAAACCATCAAGACGAATGTCATGGGGGCCATCAATGTGCTGGGCATCGCCAAAAGAACCAAGGCAAAGATTCTGCAGGCCTCCACATCGGAAGTCTATGGCAATCCGGACGTCCACCCGCAAACGGAATCCTACTGGGGGCGCGTCAACCCCATCGGCATCCGCAGTTGTTACGATGAAGGCAAACGGGCGGCGGAATGCCTGATGATGGATTACCGCCGGCAGAACGCCGTCAACACCAAAATCGTCCGCATCTTCAACACCTACGGGCCGCGCATGGCCGTGAATGACGGACGGGTGGTCAGTAATTTTATCATCCAGGCGCTTCAGGGGAAAAACATTACCGTTTACGGCGACGGCAGCCACACCCGTTCATTTTGCTACTGCGACGATCTGGTTGACGGACTGATCAAAATGATGAACGCCGGCGATGATTTTTTCGGGCCGGTGAATATCGGCAACCCCGGTGAGTTCACGATTCTGCAGTTGGCCCGGATGATCATTGATTTGACGGGCAGCCGCTCCCAAATTGATTTTCAGCCGCTGCCGGCGGACGACCCGACGCAGCGCAGACCGGACATCACCCTTGCCGAAAAGAAGCTGGGCTGGCAGCCTAAGATATCGATTCAGCAGGGCCTGGCCGCAACCATTCAATATTTTCGCGAGACCTTAAAAACATCTTAAACCAACCGGAGGACCCATAAGATAAAATGAAATTCAAAAAGAAAATTCTTTCCATCGGGGCGGGTTATGTCGGCGCTCCGTCCATGGTCATGATTGCCAGCAAATGTCCGGACTACAAAGTCACGGTGGTAGATATCAACGTTTCGCGCATCAACGCCTGGAACTCCGATCAGCTGCCCGTCTATGAGCCCGGACTGGATGCCATCGTCAAAAAAACACGCGGCAGGAATTTATTCTTTTCCGCGGATGTTGAAAAACAAATTCAGGAAAACGATATCATCTTCGTCTGCGTCAACACGCCGACAAAAACGTTCGGGGCGGGAGCCGGCATGGCCGCCGACCTGCAATACTGGGAGAAAACGGCAAGGCAGATTCTGGAAAATTCCCAATCCTCAAAAATCGTCATCGAAAAAAGCACCCTGCCGATTAAAACCGCGCAGGCCATGGAACGCATCCTGGCGTCAGGAAACGGAGACGTCACGTTTGACGTGCTCTCCAACCCTGAATTCATGGCGGAGGGAACCGCCGTCAGCGATCTGGAAAATCCCGACCGGGTCCTGATCGGCTCGAGGGAAACCCAAAGCGGCCTTGCCGCCCGCGCCGAGCTGGTGAAAATTTACTCCCACTGGGTTTCGCCTGAAAAAATCATCACCTCCAATATCTGGAGCGCCGAACTCTCCAAACTGGTGGCCAACGCTTTTCTGGCGCAGCGCGTGTCATCCATCAACGCCATATCGGCGCTTTGCGAAAAAACGGACGCCGACATATCCGAGGTGGCGCGGGCCGTGGGTACGGACAGCCGCATCGGTTCGAAATTTCTCAAGGCCGGCATCGGCTTCGGCGGCTCCTGCTTCAAGAAAGATATTTTAAATCTGGTTTATCTGTGCCATTTTTACGGCTTGCCGGAGGTGGCCGCCTATTGGGAAAGCGTCGTCAAAATCAACGAATATCAGCAGGAGCGCTTCATCGCCAATGTTCTGCAATCGATGTTCAACACCCTGGCCGGAAAAAAAATATGTGTCCTGGGTTTTGCCTTCAAGGCAGACACCGGCGACACCCGGGAAAGCCCGGCCATCAACATTACCCGCAAACTGTTGGCGGAGCATGCCGAAGTGGTCATCACCGACCCCAAAGCGCTTACAAACGCCGCCATGGACCTTGCGCAGGATGCGGGAAAAATCCGCTACGTGGAAGATCCCTACCAGGCAGCCGCCGGTTGCCACGCGCTGGTCATCATGACGGACTGGGATTTGTACCGGAATCTGGATTACCGCAAAATCTACAAATCAATGGTCAAGCCCGCTTTTATTTTTGACGGGCGCAATATCGTCGATCAGCGGAAATGCTTTGAGATTGGGTTTAATGTGTTTCCTATAGGGAAGCCGGCCCTGAGCCGTCTCTAGTAAGAAA
>DNYQ01000062.1:0-1720 GCA_003506745.1 Syntrophaceae bacterium | reverse complement strand
TTGACTTCCACAAACACCAGTTCGTTTTGATCCCGGGCGACAATGTCGATTTCACCGATCGGACAGCGGTAATTGACCTCGGTAATCCGGTAGCCGCTTCTGACCAAAAAGTCGGCCGCAATTTTCTCACCCGTTTTACCGGCTGCAATATTACGCATGTCTTTTGGGTTGTTCATTCGACCAGTCCAGAACCGTTTGTTCGGTTTTGTGATTTTTTAAATGAAAGGATCGGCGATGGATTTTGCAAAGGCCGACCTCATGAAGAATCTTTCGATGCTCGGCCGTGCCGTATCCCTTGTTTTGCAGGAAGTTGTATCGGGGAAACTGGCGGTGATACATTTCCATAATCCGATCCCGCGAAACCTTGGCAATAATGGAGGCCGCGGCTATGGAGACGCTCAGCGAATCGCCCTTCACCAGGGTTTTTTGAGGTATCGGCACGGCGATGTTGTGCAAGCCGTCAATCAGAATATAATCCGGGGCGACGGAAAGATCCAGCACCGCTTCTTCCATCGCCTGAAGTGACGCCCGCAGGATATTGATCCGGTCGATAACGTCTGCTTCAACAACACCCACGCCGACGGCGACGGCATCCCGGGCAATGACCTGATACAGGGCATCTCTTTTTCGCGCGGTCAGTTTTTTGGAATCGTTGATTTCGGTATGGGTATAATCCGGAGGAAAGATGACGGCTGCGGCGACGACAGGTCCCGCCAGCGGCCCCCGGCCTGCTTCGTCAACACCCGCGATGCAGCGGTAGCCTGAAACCTCAGCAAGCTTTTCGAATGCATTCATCAAAAATACAACCGTCTTAGTGGTTGGTCGCTTCCTTGATCCTTGCTTTCTTTCCCTTGAGGCTTCTCAGGTAATAAAGACGCGAACGGCGCACCAGGCCCCGGGTCACCACTTCGATACGGTCAATAACCGGCGAATGCATGGGAAATGTTCTCTCAACGCCGATGCCGTAGGAGACCTTTCGAACGGTGAAATTCGCCCGGCTGTTGCCGCGGCGCTTGCGGATCACAACCCCTTCAAAAGCCTGAATTCTCTGCTTTTGTCCCTCAATGATGCGCACATATACTTTAACGGTATCCCCCGCTTTAAAGGCGGGAATATCGCCTCGCATTTGTTCTTTTTCGATCATTTCCAAAATGTTCATTTTATATTTCCTCCTGCGACACTCGCAACATTATTCTTGAAGTTGGCTTCATTACCTCAAACCCGTCTGAAAATCAAGACTTTATATCCGGCCGAGCTTGATTTTTTCTAAATACAGGTTGTCTTCCGCAGTAAGTTCCATTTTTTTGAGCAGGTCCGGCCTTCTTTGCCAGGTTCTGCGAAGCGCTTCAATTCTTTGCCAGCGCTCAATCTGCGCATGGTTACCCGAAGCCAGAACCTCCGGAACACACCAGCCTTTATACTCGGCGGGCCTTGTATATTGCGGATATTCCAGAAGCCCCTGTGAAAACGATTCCTTTGCGGCAGAGGCGTCGTTACCCAATACGCCGGGAATCAATCGGGAAACTGCGTCGATCACCACCAGCGCGGAGAGTTCCCCACCGGTTAAAATATAATCCCCGATGGATATCTCCCGGTCAACCAGATGCTCCCGAATTCTCTCATCAAATCCTTCATAACGTCCGCAAATCAGGATCATTTGATTTTGCTTTGCAAATTCAGCGGCAATTTTCTGATGGAAGGTTTCACCCTGAGGCGTCAT
>DNYQ01000205.1 GCA_003506745.1 Syntrophaceae bacterium | reverse complement strand
ATTATTATTCTAACTTCCATGACCGGCACGGGCACAACGAATAATTAAAATATCCGGACACTTACCGGCATTTTCATGTAAAGGAATATCATGAAACATATTCCTTTTAAGCGTTCATGAATTATGATATCTTTTTGTTCACCATAAAATATAGAAAAACGATTTCAGCGTGTCCATTGAAAAATGTTTTGCGACGATTGAATAATTGAATTTGCAAATCTTCACAAAAAAACCTGACGGCTGGAATAATTGAATTCGTTGAATATTAATCGTAAATCATTAATGAATTCTTGACCTTATGCAAAACGGCATTCCCTGCCTGCAGATCAAATCCACCGTGCAGGAGAACGACCTCCCCGAGGGCTTCGGCAAAACATTGCGGATGAACTTCTCCCATAAAATGGCGGCAACCCGCGCGGGCCTGGGCTGGATCGGCAAAACGGATTTGCTGGTTTCGGAAAAATTCGGCACCCGCATCCGCCTGGCAACGGTTCTTACGCATCACCGGTTTGAGAATCTTGGTGCGCCTGTTACAGAAAGCCGATGCGGCGAGTGTGCTCTGTGTGTAGAGATGTGTCCGGGCCTGGCGGCCAATGGAAAATTGTGGGATGATTCGGTAGATCGCGATGAATTTTACGACGCGTTCAAGTGCCGGGATACCTGCCGGAAATTGTCCCGGGATAGGCTCGATAAAAAAGTCAGCCTCTGCGGCATCTGCGTTTCCGTCTGCCCCTACGGCAAATGATCATAAAAANNCTTTGCGACGGATGCACCGACCGGCAGATTCCCGCCTGTGTCAGCGCCTGCAAGGCCATCAACAAAGATAAAATCCCGACGATTGTCGAGAACATCCCCGAACCCTGGCCGCGCAAAACGATCGAGGACTGGTCGAAAAAGAAAGAGGTTTTCAATCGCCTGACCCCCTACAATTTCATCTACGTTCACCCGGTGGAGATTGAAGGCAAAACCCTCTTTGTCCCGCGCCGCTGCATGCATTGCGACAATCCGGCCTGCGCGACGATCTGCCCGTTTTCAGCCAATCATAAGGAAAAGAACGGCGCGGTCATCATCGAACAAAATCAATGTTTCGGCGGCGCGAAATGCAAGGATGTCTGCCCCTGGGAAATCCCTCAGCGACAGTCGGGCGTCGGAATCTACCTGCACGTTCTGCCCGGTTTCATGGGCAACGGCGTCATGTATAAATGCGATCTGTGCAACGAGCGCCTGAAAGACGGGAAACCGCCCGGCTGCATCGAAGCCTGCCCCCGCAAGGCCATGCTGATCGGCCCGCGCCGGGATATTGAAAAAACGGCCCTGGAAAGAGCCGCCGCCATGAACGGCTATCTTTACGGGAAAACGCAAAACGGCGGAACCTCCACGCTTTACGTTTCGCCCGTATCGTTTGAACTGATCAACAAAACGATGGAAAAGAAGCCGGGGCGGCCGGATATGAAACCGGAGGTGAAGCGCCGCATGGCCGCCACCGATCCACTGGGCAATGCGGTTCTGGCGGCGCCGGCGCTGGGGCTGATCGCCGCCGGCGCTCTGGGCTGGATGTCCCGGCGTAAAGAGCAGGCAGGAAAGGAGGAGAAAGACAATGGCTGAAAAAATTCTCGCTGCAAGAAATCTGGTTGTCCGCCACGCCACGCTCGAGCTGATTGAGCACTGGGCCATCGCCCTATCCGGACTCGTCCTGCTTTTGACCGGCATCTTCGAACTGCCCGTCGCCAAACGCTACTATATCATTACGGTGCCGGGGCTGGGCTGGTCGGCGGACTTCATCACGTCTCTGTATCTGCATTACACGGCGGCTTTTATCTTGACGCTGGCGGGCGTCTTTCATGTTTTCTATCACGGCCTGCGCGGCGAAAAAGGTTTGCTGCCGCAAAAAGGCGATCTGGCGCAATCGATCACCGTCATCAAAAGCTTCATCGGCCTGGGCAAAGAACCGCCCATGCATAAATACCTGCCGGAGCAGCGCCTCGCCTATATGGGAATGGCCTTCATCATCCTGATGCTGATTGTGTCGGGGCTGGTCAAAACCTACAAGAACATCTATGCGCCGGACATGTCCCACACGGTTTTGCTTATGGCCACGTGGATTCACAATATCTTTTTTGTTTTGTTTTTCCTGGCCTTTCTCGCTCATATGGCGGCCATAGCGCTCAGGCCCAACTGGCCGATGGTTCGCGGCATCTTCACGGGAAAAGTCCGGCTGGATTATGCCCGGCACCGCCATGCATTATGGCTTAATAAAATGGAAACAAAAAAAAGATTGGGTCTGAAAAAAAAATATTGACAGAAAATAACCGTGCTGCTATGAAAGCGCAAAATTGATGGAAAGAAACGTATGAAACCCATGAACCTGACAATATCGTCATTGAACAACTGGTGGTGGAACCTCAAAAGGGGGAATTTCCGCCGCTGATCTTTTATGTCTTAAGTTCAAGCCGTGGAGACCCTCTCAGGACTCCACGGCTTTTTTATTTGTATCAATCCCAAAGGCCGTGACGAAACTCACGGCCTTTTTTATGTCTTAAAGGAGAAAATATGTACCAGCCCAAATTTGCCGATTTTGAAGCGTTCGCCCAAAGAGGCAACCTGATTCCCGTTTACCGGGAGATCCTGGCGGATGTCGAAACACCGGTGTCCGTTTTAAAAAAACTGCAGCACAGAGACCATGTCTATCTGCTGGAAAGCGTCGAAGGCGGAGAAAAGTGGGGACGCTATTCATTTATCGGCACGGACGCAGGGGTGGTGTTTAAAGTCCGCGGACCGAAAGTGGTCCTGGAGGAAAAAGGAAGGGTGTCCGTGCGGGAGCATCATGGCGATCCGCTGGGCGCGATGCGGAAACTGCTTGGCCGCTATCAGCCGGTCGCCACGCCGGGGCTGCCGCGCTTTTTCGGCGGCGCCGTCGGCTACCTGGGTTATGACATGGTGCGCTATTTTGAAAAGCTACCCGACGCCCCGCCCGACGATCTGAATCTGGATGAAGCTGTTTTTGTGATCAGCGATTCTCTGATCATTTTTGACAACACACGCCACACCATCAAAGTGGTGGCCTGCGCCTATATGGAAGACGCGGATACCCCCGAAGACGCCTATCAGAAAGCCTGCGAAAAGATTGAGGATATGATTGAGCTTCTTTCCCTTCCTGACAGGCAGTCCGCGCCGCCGCCCCGAACCAACGGCGTGTCTTTTGAATCCAATATGACGCCCGATCAATACAAGGCCGTCGTGGAGAAGGCCAGGGAATACATTGCCGCGGGCGACGTCATTCAGGTGGTGCTCGCCCAGCGCTTTTGCACACCCTGCACGGTCGATCCGGTCGATCTTTACCGGGCGCTCCGTTATGTCAATCCCTCGCCGTATTTGTTTTATCTGAAATTCGATGATTTGATCCTGATCGGTTCTTCGCCGGAGGTCATGGTGCGCCTGGAACAAAGCGATGTGGAGGTCAGGCCGATTGCCGGCACGCGCAGGCGGGGCAGAACCGAACAGGAAGACCGGGCCCTGGCCGACGAGTTGCTTTCCGATGAAAAGGAACGCGCCGAACATGTCATGCTGGTCGATCTGGGTCGCAACGATCTGGGGCGCATCGCCGAAACAGGCTCCGTGCAGGTCAATCAATACATGGTGGTGGAAAAGTATTCTCACGTGATGCACCTGGTCTCCAACGTGCGCGCGCAGCTGGCCGGGGGAAAGGACGCCTTCGACGTTCTGGCGGCGACGTTTCCGGCGGGAACGCTCTCCGGCGCGCCTAAAGTCCGCGCCATGCAGATCATCGACGAACTGGAACCCGTGCGGCGCGGCGCATACGGCGGCGCGGTGGGTTATTTCAGCTTCAACGGCAATATGGATCTGTGCATCACCATCCGCACCATGGTCGTCAAAGGCGGCCGGATTTACGTTCAGGCCGGCGCAGGCATTGTCTATGATTCCCAGCCTGAGTCCGAAGAGCAAGAGACGCAAAACAAGGCGCGCGGCATGCAAATAGCCGTGAAACTGGCGGCGGGCGGATTTGTTCTCGAAAATGGAAACCGGGAGTGACCTATGATACTGATGATCGACAATTACGATTCCTTTACATTCAACATCGTCCAATATCTGGGTCAGATGGGGGAAGACGTCCAGGTTTATCGCAACGATAAAACGACGATTGACGGGATTCGCAAGCTCAAGCCGCAGGCCATTTTTTTATCGCCCGGCCCCGGTGCACCGCACCAGGCCGGCATTACCGTGGATGTTATCCGCGCATTTTACAAAACCCTGCCGATCATGGGCATCTGTCTGGGGCATCAGTCCATCGGCTTCGCGTTTGGCGGTGAAGTCGTCCGGGCACAAAGGATCATGCACGGGAAAGTTTCGCCGGTTGAACACGACGGCAAAACCATTTTTGCGGGGTTGCCCAATCCCTTTACCGCCGGGCGCTATCACTCGCTGGTCGTGCGCCCTGAAACCCTGCCGTCCTGCCTGGAGGCCAGCGCCAAAACCGCCGAGGGAGAAATCATGGGCTTGCGCCATAAAGACTATCCGGTGGAAGGCATCCAGTTTCATCCCGAATCGGTGCTGACCCCGCAGGGCAAGCGGATTATTCGCAACTTTTTAAAATATTCAGGACGAAAGGAGCATGGATTATGATCAAGGAAGCCATTGATAAAGCCGTCAGAAAGATAGATCTGCCGGAGGCGGAAATGATGGCGGCCATGAATGAAATCATGGGCGGCGAGGCCACGCCCGCGCAAATCGGAGCGTTCATCACCGCCCTGCGCATGAAGGGAGAAACGGTTGAGGAAGTGACGGGCGCGGCGCGCATCATGCGTCAGAAAGCCACGCGGGTCAACGCCTGCGCGACAACCATCGTCGATACCTGCGGCACGGGCGGCGACAAACTCAACACCTTTAATATTTCCACAACGACCGCTTTTGTCGTGGCGGCGGCGGGGATTNNGAAGAGTGCATTCAGCAGATCGGCATCGGCTTTCTGTTTGCGCCGAAACTGCACGGCGCGATGAAATACGCCATCGGGCCCCGCCGCGAAATCGGCATCCGCACCCTTTTTAACATGCTGGGACCGCTCACGAACCCCGCGGGCGCCACGGCGCAGCTTCTGGGGGTTTACGATCCGAAGCTCACGGAAATGTTTGCCGGCGTTTTGAAAAACATGGGCACAAAGCGGGCGTTTGTGGTTCACGGATCGGACGGGCTGGACGAAGTGACCATCACCGGTGAAACCCGGGTGGCGGAATTAAAAGACGGCCTCGTGAAAACTTATAATATTCATCCGAAAGATTATGTCGGCAAGACTTATGCTCTGGAGGCGATCCGCGGCGGCGATCCAACGTTAAACGCCCGGATCACGCGGGACGTCCTCTCCGGAAAACCTGGTGCGTGCCGCGATGTCGTTCTGATGAATGCGGCGCTCGCCATTGTGGCCGGCGATAAAGCGGCGGACATCCGGGAAGGCGTTAAAATGGCCGCCGACTGCATCGACAGCGGACAGGCGGTAAAAAAATTGCAGGCTTTGATTGAAATGAGCAACGGTTAATTCCCTCTCCCCTGATGGGAGAGGGTTAGGGAGGGGGTGAAAAATGACAAAAGATATGAAGATTTACACAAACCCTCCCCTCAATCCCCTCCCACAAGGGGAGGGGAAGTAAAAAACCGAGGATAAAATGATATTAGATCAGATTATTGAAACCAAAAAAGAAGAAGTCGCGCTGCTGAAAAAAGCAACAACGGTATCCACGTTGATGGGCGTCATCACCGGCCTGGCGCCCTGCCGGGATTTTCGGGCGGCCGCAAGCGGCAAAACCTGTTCCATTATCGCCGAAGTCAAGTGCGCGTCGCCGTCGCGCGGCAGGCTGGTTGAAAATTTCGATCCCCTGTTCCTTGCGCAAACCTACGAAAATAATGGCGCGGCGGCAATTTCGGTGCTTACCGATGAAAAATATTTCTGCGGCCACAAGGATTATCTAACACAAATTAAGCGCGCGGTTAAGATTCCCGTTCTGCGCAAGGATTTCATCATCGACCCCATTCAGGTTTACGAAACGCGGGCTATCGGCGCGGATGCGATTTTGCTGATTGTCCGCGTTTTGGGCGGAAGGCTTCCCGAATTCATCGCTCTGGCCAAAGCATTGGATTTAAGCCCGCTTGTTGAAGTCCACACCCAAGGCGAGCTGGATGCGGCGCTGGCCGCCGGCGCCGACATGACCGGCATCAACAACCGCAATCTCGATACCTTTGTCACGGACATCAACGCCAGTTCAGAACTCAAAAAAAACATTCCGGCGGATAAAACTGTCGTGGCGGAAAGCGCCATCAAAAACCGCGACGATATTGAGTATCTGCTGAAAGCCGGCATTAACGCTTTTCTCATCGGCGAGGGGCTGGTGACGGCGCCCGACATCGGCAAAAAATTGCGGACTTTTCTGGGAGAAATTCAGTCATGATCCAGGTCAAGATTTGCGGCATTACCAATCTTGAAGACGCGCTGTGCGCCGCCGAAAACGGTGTGGCGGCCGTGGGTTTTATTTTCCATTCGCCTTCGCCGCGCTTCATCGATCCCTTGAAGGCCAATGATATCATTAACGAATTACCTGACAGTCTGGTAAAGGTCGGCGTTTTTGTCAACGAAGCAGCCGAAGAAGCAAAGAGGATCTATGATGATTGCCGCCTGGACATGATACAACTCCATGGAGACGAATCGCCTGAGTATTGCCGGCATTTTCCGAAAGGCCGTGTGATTAAAGCACTGGCATTAAAAAACGAAGAGGATTTGAAAAAAGCTGATCTATACCCTGTTGCCGCTGTTTTGGCAGACAGCCGGCGTGCCGGCCTTTACGGCGGCACGGGAAAAACCATGGACTGGAATCTGGCGGCACAGATTTCCAGACCGCTGATTCTTTCCGGCGGATTGAAAGAAGAAAATGTAATGGACGCCCTGCAAAAGGTTCATCCCGCCGCTCTGGATATCAACAGCGGTGTGGAGTCGTCGCCCGGAAAAAAAGATCATGCGAAAATCGCACGGATCATGCGGATCATCCATGACGAAACAGCCGGCGGCAAGACACCGCAAATATTCATTCGAAGGGAAAAGATATGAAAACACTACCTGATAAAAATGGACATTTTGACATCTTTGGCGGACGCTATGCCGCGGAAACGCTGATGCCCGCGCTTTTGGAACTGGAAGAAGCTTACAGCAAAGCAAATCAGGATAAATCTTTTGCCAAAGAATTTGACCGGTATCAGCGCCAATACGCGGGAAGACCCACACCGCTTTACTTCGCCCAAAGAATGACCAAGGCCCTCGGTGGCGCGAAGGTTTATCTCAAGAGGGAGGACTTGAATCATACCGGCTCGCATAAAATCAACAACACGCTCGGGCAGGCTCTTTTGGCTCGCCGGATGGGCAAAAGGAAAGTCATCGCCGAAACCGGCGCGGGACAGCACGGTGTGGCCACAGCCACCGTTGCGGCGCTTTTCGGCATGGAATGCAAAATCTTCATGGGCGAAGAAGACATCCGCCGTCAGGCGCCCAATGTTTTTCGCATGAAGATTCTGGGAGCCCAAGTGGTGCCGGTTAAAAGCGGCACGGCCACGCTCAAGGATGCGATGAACGAAGCGATGCGCTACTGGGTGGGAAGTGTCCGCGACACGTTTTATATCATCGGCACAACCGCCGGGCCGCATCCCTACCCCATGATGGTACGAAATTTTCAGTCGGTCATCGGCAGGGAAATTAAAAAGCAGATCGGCAAAATGGAAGGCCGCCATCCAGACGTTCTGGTCGCCTGTGTCGGCGGCGGCTCCAACGCCATGGGCACATTTTATCCGTTTCGCAATGAAAAGAACGTGGCGATGTTCGGCGTGGAAGCGGCCGGTCACGGCATGAATACGACCGAACATTCCGCCAGCATCAACGGCGGAAAGGTCGGCGTTCTGCACGGCAATAAAACTTTTTTGCTTCAGGATAAACATGGTCAGGTGCGCGACGCCTATTCCATCGCGGCGGGGCTGGATTACCCCGGCGTGGGCCCTGAGCATGCCTACTTTGCGGCGACCGGACGAGCGGCTTATGTCACCGTAACGGACCGGGAAGCCGTTGAGGCCTTTATGTTTCTATCCCGTCAGGAAGGCATCATTCCGGCGCTGGAGAGTTCGCACGCGATTGCCTATGCCATGAAAATCGCGCCGCAAATGAAGAAAAATAAAATCATGGTGATCTGTCTGTCCGGACGCGGCGACAAAGACGCCCAAATCATCATAGAAACCATGTGAGGAAGATATGGGACGACTTGGAGAAAAATTTGCATCCTTGCGCGCCGGGAATGAAAAGGCGCTGATTGTTTATTTGACGGCGGGCGATCCATCGCTTGACGTCACAAAAGAACTTATTCTTGGACTGGAACGGGCCGGAGTGGATATCATTGAAATCGGCGTTCCCTTTTCCGATCCGACGGCCGATGGGCCGGTCATCCAGGCCGCATCCCAGCGGGCGCTGAAAACCGGAACCACTCTGGAAGGTGTGCTCAAGATAGTTGCCGAGATCCGGAAAATGTCGCAAATTCCCATTGTCCTGTTTGGTTACTTCAACCCGATTTTCGCCTACGGCGCGGAAATGTTTGCACGAAACGCACAGAAAGCCGGTGCGGACGGCATCCTGGTCGTTGACCTGCCGCCGGAAGAAGCAGGCGAGTTAAGAATCCACACCGATGCAGCCGGCCTTGATTTCATTTCGCTTGTTGCGCCAACGACAGGCCGTGATCGCCTGAAAAAGATTCTGAAAGGCGCCGCGGGATTTCTCTACTATATTTCCATTACGGGTGTGACCGGCACCGCCGCGCCGAAAATTGACGACATCGCACATGAAGTCGCCAAAATCCGCAAAATGACCCAAATGCCCATTGCCGTGGGTTTTGGCATCTCCAACGCAGCGCAGGCCAAAGAAATCGGAGCCCTTGCCGACGGCATTGTGATCGGCAGCGCGGTGGTTAAACTGATTGATGAAAACCAAAACAGCCGCAATCTGATCAAGATTATTTCTGATTATACCAGGGAAATTAAAGAAGTTCTACGGTAACCTATCAAGCTTCTGTCTTAATCGATATTGCGTAATTTAGAACCAGCCTTGGACATGATTTTCTAAGCCAAAGTCCGTTCCAATTTATGTTTTCGTTTTTCCCAATCCGGCATTATTTTTCCGAGCAGACCATAGAATTGAGCATTATGATCCTTGTTAACTAAGTGGCAAAGCTCATGCGTTACAACATAATCAATGCATTCTTTCGGGGCACGGATGAGGTCCGTATTCAAGGTCAATGTGCCTTTTGCGGATAAGCTTCCCCAGCGTTTTTTCAAGCGCTTGATTTGCAACTTTGGCCGTGTCACTAATTGTTTTTTGAAAGGAAGCCAACATCGGTCAAATGCTTCCCTGAATTTACCTGTAGTTTTTTTTACGTACCATTCATCTAGCAGACTTTTGATTTTATCCGAAGAGACAGGTCCTTTTACCTGAATCTCAAAATAGCCTCTCAATAGTTTAATTTCATTCTTGCGCCCTTTCATAATCTTCAGCCGATGGCGCTTTCCAAGATAGAGGTGCGTCTCACCGCCCACATAACAGCGCACGGGTGTCCGTGGTTCAAATTGACGGAAGAAATTCTTCTGTTTCATAATCCATCTGGCGCGTCTTACGACTCTTCTAAATATCTCGTCCGCCTCCGTTCCCAGCGGGGCTTTAACAATCACAGACTGATTTGGGTGAACCGCTATTTCCAACGTCTTCCGGCCAACATGGCAGTATCCAAATTCAATCTTTTCGCTGCCGTAATAAACGATGCCATGAGACAATCTCATTTGCGGCTCCTGCTCTCAGCCACTTTCCTCACACGTGCAATGATGTCGTCAATCTGTTCAAAGCTGATCTCCACGCCATGCTTACCCTTGACTTCATCAATGAGATAATCATCAATATCATTTATTGCTCGTTTCTGGGCGTCGTCATCGTCCCAGAATTGCACTTTCCGGTGAGCATCCAGTATCTTTTGAACAGTCAATGCTGTATTGGCTGCAATTGACACACTCGTTTCCTGTGATATATCCAGTTCGTCAAAGAAAGGTCTCAACACGCCATAATAAGCCATCGCATCTTCATTTCCTTCCAGAGCGACGGGCATATCATCGTGCCGCCGGGTGACAACCTTGTCGCGAATCTCCATGGCTTTGTTGAGATACTCCAAGTCGGACAAGCGTTTGGCACGAAAATCGTCAATCGCCTGTTGTATCAATTTGGAAAACTTCGCGTAGAAGGCCGGGTCTTCTTCCATTTTTTCCGTAATGACCTTCTTGGTTGCAAATGCAATGGCATCAGCTTTGGCTGCCGTGGTCTTCCCGTAAACGCCCTGCTCTTCCTTGACCATCGTGAACATATTGCTGTCGAATATGTTCACGGGTTCATTCAATTGGATGACCTCATTGGCCTGAATATGAGTATCCAGCAGCTTTTTGATCTTCGGTTCATAATCGCGGTAATCAACTGTTTCCGCATAGCGCATTTTTACGGCCACCCTCAGCTTTTGGAAGCGCCGCAGATCGGATTTGTATCGATTCAACTTTTCGTCATCAACCTTCATGACGAATGCTTCAGTGGAAAGCGCTATTCCCAGTGTTTTGGCGTATTGGGCCAACCGCTGATAAAATTCTTCCCGGATGGATATATCAGCCAGCAATAACTCGTAAGCCTCTTCATCACGGCTGTTTTTTACTTCTTTGAAAACATCCCAGAGATCTGAATAGCGCTGGGGCAGTTTTTCCACTTCGACATTCACCGACGTTAAAGCGCCGACCAGGTCTTCCTCGTCAAAACCCTCAAAAGCGCTATACATCGTCAATGCTTTGTCCAATTCACCCAAGAGTCCTACGTAGTCAACAACATATCCATAGTCTTTTTCTTCATAAACCCGGTTGACGCGGGCAATGGCCTGCAATAAAGAATGCTCTTTGAGTTCTTTGCACAAATAAATGGCGACATTGCGCGGCGCATCAAAGCCGGTCAGGAGCTTACTGACCACAATCAATATCTCCGGTTCAGATCCGTTCTTGAACTGATTGATAATCTGCTTATTGTATTCCTCTTCGCTACCATAGCGTTTCATCATCTTTTGCCAGAATTTGACTACTTCATCCGTGGGCTCTTCATCCGTTTCCTCAAATCCTTCACGCATATCAGGGGCAGAGATTACCACTTCAGAACTGACAAACCCGATGTTCGTCAGATGTTCCTGATATTTCAGCGCAGCGGCTTTACCGGGCGCCACAAGCTGCGCCTTGAAGCCGGTGCCCTGCCAGGCGGCGCGGAAATGTTCGCTAACGTCGAATGCGCGCATATAAATGACCTGATCAGCCTTGTTGAGCATTTCGGCGCGGGCATATTTCTTTTTCAGATCGGCTTTTTGTTCTTTGGTCAGTCCTTGCGTGTGACGTTCAAACCAGCGGTCGATAGCCTCCTTATTCTGCTCCATCTCCACATAACGGCCTTCATAGAGCAGGGGAATGACTGAACCGTCTTCCACGGCCTGATGAATGGAATAATGCGGTTCAATCAGACCGCCGAACTTGATGAAGTTGTTTTTTTCCTTTTTGAGAAGCGGCGTACCCGTAAAGCCTAAATAGCAGGCATTCGGAAACATCTGTCGCATTCGCGCCGAAAAAGAACCGAAATTTGTCCGATGGCTTTCGTCAATCAGCATGAAAATATCCCGCGAATCGTCCTGGAATTTCTTTTGCTTGAGCGCCTTGTCGAATTTATGAATCAGCGTTGTGACGATGGTGGCTTTCTCTTCCGACACCAACTCCAGCAGATGACGTCCGGACGTGGCCCGATTCGGATCAAGCCCGCAAGCTGCAAACGTATTGCCTAGTTGCTTGTCCAAATCGTCGCGATCCGTCACCAACACAATGCGCGGGTTGGATACATCCGGGTCAAGCGCCAAGTTGCGCGTCAGCATGACCATCGTTAATGATTTGCCCGACCCTTGGGTATGCCAGATGATGCCGCCCTGCCGCCGTCCTTCACCATCCGATTGCTTGATCCGGTCGAGTGTTGACTTCACAACAAAATACTGCTGATAGTGTGCGATCTTCTTAATCCCACCATCAAAGACAGTGAATTTGAAAACCATCTCCATCAAACGATCCGGGCGACACAAACTATAGAGAACCTTGTCCTGTTGAGTTAGAAGACGAACTCCTTCCTTCTCCAAGCCATCAAAATATGAGAGGGCGGGTACAAAGTCGCCTTGAAAGAGTTGTGCCTTTTGATCTTTGGAAAGACTTTTTTCAATACAGGCGGCAACATCTTCTTCTTTGTCGCGCAGTTCTTTCCAGATGCTCCAGAATTTGGCTGATGAACCCACCGTGGCGTAACGGGCGGCGTTTTTGTTGACACCCATGACCATCTGCACATAAGAAAAAAGCTTGGGGATGTATTCATCGCTCTGATTGCGGATCGACTGAGAAACAGCCTGATCGATATCCACATCGGGTGCCTTGCATTCGATAACCGCCAGCGGGATGCCGTTGACAAACAAAACGATATCAGGCCGTGCTGTTTCATTACTACGCGAACGCCCCACTTTGAATTCCGCTACTACGTGAAAAGCATTGCGGTGCCAGTTTTTCCAGTCAATATAATTAAGTGTAAAACTTTTCGAATCGCCTTCAATGGATTGTTCCAGCGACTTGCCCAGCGTAATCAAATCATAGATGGCTTCATTGGTACGAAGCAGGCCGCCGTCGTACCTGACATTCTTCAGCGTCTGAATGGCCGTCTGAATATTTTCTTCGCTGAAAAGATACTGGCGGCCTTTGTAGTTGATGCGATTGATTTCTTTGAGCCGGCCGCGCAAAATATCTTCTAAAA
>DNYQ01000015.1 GCA_003506745.1 Syntrophaceae bacterium | reverse complement strand
ACCGTCATGTGGGTTTCATATTATAAGACACCACCGATTCCGAAATTGATAGCCGTTGCATGATCACAACAATACGATTCATATTATAAGACACCACCGATTCCGAAATTGATAGCCGTTGCATGATCACAACAATACGATTATACGGTCGTATTCCTCCAAGCACTTGCGTTTGGACATGAATTCGCCGAAGGCCTGTTCTTCCTTGCGTTTCAGGACGGGGAAGGTGTCAAGGATGTGGGTGAATTCGTCACGGTTAAGGCCGTATAGATGGGCAACGTAGGCATCAATTTCCGCTCGCAACTGGGCGCGATCGCCTGTGTCCCGACGGTCGGCGGTACGATCATGTACACCGCAGGCTGGCGTCCATTCCTGTGTCAGATTTGAGGCTTCTTCCGCCAGGCGGCAGCGGATGTCTCGTTCGTGCTGGGGACCGTAGGAATCGATTGGAAGTTTTCCGGACGGATACCAGAAATCGGGCCTTCCAAAATCATCTTTGTAAAGTTCATTCCACAAATCTGAATAGCTCTTATCAACACAAATGAGCCTTGCACACCGGGCAACGATTGGCAGAAAATAAGCGTCCGTTTTTTTGATTCTCGGAACCGGCACAGTATAGACAAAATGCATGTCCAAGTGGGTGGTTATCTTGAAGCGAATAATAAAATCGATGATGAATGAATTTATTACCGACACCAGGAATGCCGTTTCGCGCGATCCAATGTTTTCAATGGGATCACCATCATGATCCGGCGCCATCCGGCGGATAACGAGGTTTGTATGCGGACACACTGATCTTTTTGGTATAATTGTCGCCAGAAAAGTCCTTTCATTTGTGCTTGCTGCGATATTACGGAATGCGCCCCGATAAAGCTGATAATCGTAAACTGCCGGCTTACGTTTTTTCTTTTTCAGGAGCCGCCACCGACTTCTCAGTTCATCCCGCCGGACAATATCCTCTTCAATCCAATAAGAAACGGGGCCGAATTGATGGTCGTAAGACCAGATGAGCTTACCCTCGTAAAGAGGACAGCCTTGTCCTGCCACATTGAACAAGTGGCTGTCCGAGGACATATTGAATTCCTGCGATAATTCGACATTCCACGCATCATCGAGCCGATCACCCAATAGGGGGCGTTTTCCGTAAATCTTATCTGTGACATCGGCGTCCTGCTGGGATTTGAATTCCATGATGGTGAGCAAATCGGGTGAATATTTGCGAACCTTGTCGGGACTCAAAACCAAGGCATCCTTCTCTATAATCGGTAATCTCTGCGGGTCGTGCTCCATAAAGGCGCATTGGAAAGACGCTGTTTCACCACCTTTTTCCGCACAGAAGAGGATAAACTTGAAACGTCCATCCACGGCTGTGAAAACCGCGGGCCACCGGTTCTCAAACCCGTAGAGGCAATCAATGCGGCTGTGATTAAAAAACAGCCTTCGCAATGGCTGACATCCTTGATCCGTATAGAGGCCGCTGGGGACAACAATGCCCATCTTGCCGCCATTGCGAAGCAAATGGAAAAATCTCTCCAGGAACGCCTTGTACAAATCGATCTTGCCAGCGGTTAAGGCTGTGAAGGCCGCCGGCTCCTTTGCGTAAGCCGCCGCATTTTGAAACGATTTTTCATATGCATTCCATTTGACAACCATATCCGGATAATGTTCGTGCAGCTCCTTGATCCGTTTCACTGCTTCTTGCTTTCCATACTTCCGGAATTGCGGATCGTACTGGATGTAGAATTCCTGAGTACTTGGCTGTAAAACATCCCACGGCGGATTGCCGACGTCGGCATCGAAACCGCCTTCTTCACCGGTAAAGACATCCGGAAATTCCAATGGCCAGTGGAAAAAGTGGTGTCTTCCGGCCAGGGCCTTCGCCCTGTCTTCCAGTTCCATTTCCGCGACGGAGGCGGGATTTTCTCCCCGGGAGAGGCGCAGGAAGAGCATTTCATAGTCATCCGTCCTCGCGGTACCGTCCATCAGATAGGCGGTATAAAGATCGGCCAGGGGAATCAGGGGGGTGATCCTTTCGCTCCGGGCTTCTTCATGGATGTCTTTTTGACGGTCTGTGTCGTCCTCTGCAACATCGGCGATAGCAGCCATTTCGTGGGCCGCTTTCCGGAATGCTTCCTTGAGCGACTCTGGAAATGCAAGCGCGGTTTGCTGATCGTTTTTCTTCTTCTTTTTTAAGTCCTTAGCACGCTCCGGAATCGTCTCCAACTGAGCAAGGGAACGGATGCCGATGAGGCTATTGCCGCGACGCAGATGGTGATCCAGAAAGGTCAGCTTATGGTCACGGGCAAAACTGTTCAGCCAGAGGGAAAGCTTGCCCAGGTGGACAGCGAGGGGATTCAGATCTACCCCATAGAGACAGTGACGTGTTACGAGGCGACGCCAGATATTCGGCTCGCAGGTCACCGGGGAAACCATGTCCTCGACGAAGGGAATCTCGGCGAACAGGCCGACGATGAAGTCTGTGATCTGGTTGGAAGCATTTACGAGAAAATGGCCGCTCCCCATCGCGGGGTCACATAGTTTTAAGCGAAGAATGACTTCCCGGACAAAACGCTCCACCAGGGCGACGGCGGATTGGGCCGCACCCCGCCGGATCGTGGCGTCATGGCCGGTTTTCGCCTGACGTATGAAAAGATTGAAGCGCTCCCGGCAGTCTTTTTCGAAGCGGTCATGAAGCGGACTGATAATAGCCTTGGCATTGAGAAAATGGACCAAGCTCTCCGGGGTATAATAGGATCCGGTCTGCTTGCGCTCCAAGGCGGACTCGCCGAAATAGACATCGCCCTTCCGGATCAGGCCGTCCCCTTTACGTTGCGTCGTCTCCGAGGCCAGGAGGATCTCTACACCCTTTTTCGACCGGCGGCGGATGCGGTCCGCATCAGCCAGGGTTACGCTGAATTCCAGAATCGTCTCATACATTTCACCTAAGTGGCGAACTTCCAGGTCCCTGTAAGGAATCGGATATTCCTTTTCTGCATCGCCGTCGTGGGGTTCCACCCAGGCCATCAGGTAGAGGGCGCGGGCAAGAAAATCGTTCCGGAGTTGCTCCTTGCCAAGAAACTTTTCCGCCTCATCGTCGAATAGGCCGCCGTTGTAGCCCATGATCCCGTATTCCGGATCGCCGCTGTTGACGGCGCCGATGAGTCCTTTCAGGTGCTTCCAAAGGTCGTAGCCGTCGTGATCCGTCCGCTTGCCCCAGCGAAAATGATGGGCTTCAAGGCAGAGGGCGCCGATGGAATGCTTGGCATAGATCTCTTTCTTTTCGATTTGCGAGGGCAGGAGGCTCCGGGCTTCGGCATAGAAGAGAAACAGGCACCGGTAAAGGAGTTTGACGGCGCTTTCAAATATCTCCCGCCGCTCGTCCTCGGTGTATTCATCGCCCTTCCGGGGCGTTTCGGAGATGAAGCCATTGCAGAGATATTGGAGGACTTCGTCAATCTGTTCCAGAAGCGGAGATTTGACCTTGTCTTCAAGGATCTTTTCCGAGGCCTTTATGTCCTGATCCAGGCGGCAATTATAAACCCCGTGAGCACGGGCGTCCTTCTCCCGTCTATCGCTTTCTTCATCATCTATCTCCGGGGTGAAGGAATCGACATGGAAAAAACGTTCAAATAAAGCGTATTCCTTCTCGTCGTTTTGCGCGAGGGTCTCCGCGAGATTGAGCTCTACATATTCCTCAAAGGGCTTGCCGGTGCGGGTTGTATAGAGACGCCATTTTCCGCCGTCCGTTAGAATGCCCCAGTTCAGTTTGCGGTCTCTCAGTTGGGCGATCAGTTTACCCGGCCGGAAACGGCCGATAGACACATCATCCAGGTCCGATCCCGGTTCGATAAGATAGAGGACGGCAACAGTATTGGAAAAACTGTAATCTTCATAAAGGGGATAAACGCCGGGCGTGTCTGTGCTGACAGGCGGAACGAAGGAAAGATAACTGAGAGCTTGTTTGATATAGGTATTCCAGAGAGACTTTAACCCGGTCCTATCGCAATTATTCCAAGTATGAGTAAGGGTCGCCATGCGGCCTTGACCGGCGTCATCCAGTACCACCCCGGAACGAATCTGATCGATAAAAAGAGCGGTGAAGAGTCCGTTGTTTCTCATGCCCACCTCATGTCAGTGCAAGGGTATCCCGCTGGTCAACAATAAATATTTGATCCTTGATCCTGGTAAATTTCCATTCCGCCAACGGCTGATGATGTTGCATGACAATCAGCAGGGCCGGTGATTTGTCACGCATTTCGATCTGGCGGGCAAACTGCTCAACGATATTGGCCTGCCCCGCCCAGATTGCCATCAGAAACTCCAGGCCGGAAACGACGATGATTGGCGACTTGGCGCTTTCCGATAAAAAGCGAAAGAGATCATTGATGGAGAAAGTTCCGATATTATCAGCAAGCGCTTTATCATGGGAGAAGACATCCAGAAGATGGATATGGGCAGCGTCAGCCTGCTGTGCCAATTCCGCGGCCCAGGCTTTTTGTTCAATATGGTCATGCGTGAAGACAATGCAGGCCCTCCCGCGCGGCCGCCGGGGAAGGGATGTTGTCAATTCAACAATATTTGCGATACTATCCAATCAACAAGGCTCCTGTGGTTAAGAATCAGATATGGTATCCTCGTAATATAATTTCAAAAATGTCAAGGCCGAAGAGCCATCCCGGAGACGCACCTGGTCAAGATTGTGCGTGCTTTCATATCGCACCCAGCCGTTTTCATGCAGACGTTCTATGGCCTGCTGCAAGGTCGTTTCATCAAAGCCGAAGAGCAGCGGCGGTGATCCGGCGGCTTCTGCAATGTTTCTCACTTGCAAGAGTCTCTCGCCGCGCACGGCGGCATAATCATAAATCATCGCGCTAAAAATGGCTGGTTGAACCTGGAGATGCCGCCGCCGGTATAGCCGGCCATCGCTATGCTGTTGGAGAATTTCCAGCTTTTTAAAATTCCTGTTGAGGTAAGCGTCAACAATAAACCGGACTTCCTCATGGAGATGTTTGCCAAGTGTCCCGTCCGTATATTGACCGGAGAATGCATTTCTTAAATTGGCCAGCCAGCCGCTTTCTGCTGTTGAATGTTCCCGGGGAAGGATAGAGTTGAAGATTTCATACCAGACTAGATTCCTGTATTGGCTTGCGCCTTGATAATGACACCACTGGAGGGTTCCGGTTTTTTCCAGAAAGATGTCCTGTGCGGCAATTAAAGCGCCCACTTGCGTCAGGATTTGCGTGCCCGGCGTGATGATGCCCAGGGCGCAGCCGATGCTCACAACGCTTTCAATTTGGCGGTTGGACAGACCCGTGTTTTCCTGAATATCCTTTCGGTAGATCCGTTTCTCCACCCGGTGAGCCTCTAAAAAGTGCAGAATGCGCGATAACTGCTCGAATTCGAAGAGATAGCCATTGCTGATCTGCAGTTTTCGGTTTGAGGCCATGATTTAGTTCCCGGAATCGATTGATATTTTTCAGAAGATATACCCTAAGCGAGGCACATATGACAATGACAAATTCCGCTTTTGCATCAGCGTGACGGTTTTCGTCCAAACGATTGTTAAAGAAGACTAATCAACCACCTCGCAACAAGCTGTCGAGGTATGAAATGAACATCATTATATCGCAGCAAGCTTAAGGAGAAATTAACGCTCGTCCCGCAACTGCGGGATTAAAAAAGGCAAACGGGAAAACCCGTTTGCCTTTTCACTGGATCGTTATTCCGCCGGGGCGTCTTCCTTTTTTTTGCGGGGTTTCTTCGGAGCGTCCCCTTCGGCCGCTGCGGCCGGTTTCTTTTTGGCTTCTTTATCACCCGCCGCCGCTTTCTTTTTCGGCTTGGCCTCTTTTTCCGGCGCGGCCTTAACTTCCTTGGGAGCGGTTTTCTCCTCCAGCTTCCGGATTTTGGCCTGTTTCAATTCCTCGATTTTTAAAGTGTTTTTATCGATAGCGGCAATACGGGTATTGGTTTCTCTGATTTGCGATTTCAGATTTTTCACAAGAGGATCACTCTTAATTTTTTCTTTTGTGACCCCGAGTTTCTCCAGTTTCTGCAGCCGCAGTTCCAGCTTCTTTTCCAGTATTCTGCGCTGCTCGATCCTAACGTCCCTGCTTTTTGATGCCATTTTATCCTCCCCTGAAATTCTACAAAATAATTTACGTTGCCCGGGAAAATAGCAATATTTTCATTGGAAAGCCACCAATTTTTTTAAAAATCGTATGCGGGTGAATGGAAGGCGTTCCGGACTTTGCGGGAACGAATTGCTCTGCCTTGATTGCAGCTTGACACAGGTCCCTTTATCTGCGCCGCAGCAAACCGATGGTTTCAATATGGTCTGTTTGCGGAAACATATCCAGCGGCTGAAGACTTTGCAGATCATATCCATTTTCATTCAATAATTTTAGATCGCGGGCCTGCGTGGCCGGATTGCATGAAACATAAATCACATTCTGAATCTTCAGGCCGGAAATCGCAGCAATCGTCTCCGGGCTTAAACCGATGCGCGGGGGATCCACAAGAATTAAGTCAACCGCCTCGCTGCGCCCGGCCATCTCCCGCAGAACATCTTCAATATCGCCGCAAATAAACTCCGCGTTTTGAATGCCGTGTCTTTCGGCATTCAGGCGTGCATGCCGGATGGATTTTTCGTTGATTTCAACACCCACCATCCGCCCGGCACAAGATGCCAGAAAAATGGAAAAAAGACCTGACCCGCAGCAGGCGTCAAGGATGGTTTCCTTCTTTTCAGGACCGACCAGCCGGCGCACTTCATCCACCATCCTGCCGGTCAGATATAAATTGGCCTGAAAAAATCCCGTTCGGGGAACAAGAAATTCCCGGTCTTTCACAACACGCACGATGGCCTCATCCGAATGTCCCGGAAGATTCGACCAGAAAATCAAATTATCCTCATTAAATACGGCAGGCCCTTTCGTTCTTGTATGGAGAATCTGCTGATTAATGGTTTCATCCATGATCTCGCAGCGATCAATATCCACAATTTGGCCGCCGGAAATGTCCATAAATCCCACCTGAAAACGCCCGGCTGTTTTTGCGGCATGCAGTTCGGCCTTGCCCCGGTAGGCATAAATGCGGGGCGACGCAATAACCTCGTCAACTTGCGGCATGGCTGTTTTCCCGATCTTGATCAAAGCGTCTTCCACCTGAGTCTGTTTGATTTTCAACTGATCGGCATAAGCGATATGCTGATACGCGCAGCCGCCGCACCGGCCGTAATAGCGGCAAAGCGGCTCCGTCCTCCGGGGGGACGGCTCAATAATTTTTAACAGACGTCCGCGGGCAAATCTTTTTTTACGTTCGACGATTTCAATTTCCACGACGTCCCCGGGCGCGGTGAACGGCACAAAAATCACAAAATGCTCCGCTCGCCCGACGCCGGAACCGCCGAAAGCAACGGATTGAATGTTCAGAATGCAACGGTCTTTAATCTGCATAACCCTCCTTCCCTGCCGCACTATCCACCATTCAAAGGCGGGAGTCAACCGGTTGAACGTATTTTTCTTTACAACGAAGGGGATTGTTGTTAATTAAATCCTGAATTAAAATCATAAGGAATAAATAATGAGCGCTCAAAGAAACTCGATCCTTTGCCCCAATTGCCGCAAACTGATCAGCCTGGACGAACCGGCCTGTCCCTATTGCGGACTTGTCCGCCCCGGCCTGCACGAAACCGCCGGAAAACTTCAAAATATTCTTTTCGCTTTTGAACCGGTGCAAACGATTCTGTATGTCAATATCGCTTTTTTTGTCCTGGCGCTGTTGCTTGATCCGCGGGGAATTTTTATGGGAGGCAACCCTTTGGCCTTCCTCTCACCCTCCAGCCAAAGCCTTTTGATGCTGGGGGCAAGCGGCACGATACCCGTCATTCAGTTCCATCACTACTGGAGCGTCGTGGCCGCCTCATTTTTGCACGGCGGAATCCTGCATATTATTTTCAACATGATGGCCCTCTATCAGCTTGGCCCTTTCGTGCTGCGTGAATTCGGCCTCCATCGCTTCGTGAGCATCTACATTCTGACGGGCGTTGTCGGGTTCGCTGTTTCCGTTCTGGCCGGCGTCCAGTTTACAATTGGCGCATCCGCCTCCATCTGCGGGCTGATCGGCGCGATCATTTACTTCGGGAAAAGCCGCGGCGGTTCTTATGGAGAAGCCATTTTTAAACAGGCGCTGGGATGGGTGGTCGGTCTGGTCATCTTCGGGTTTCTCTTCAGCGGCATCAATAACTGGGCGCACGGCGGCGGTCTCCTGTCGGGGCTTCTGCTGTCCTACTCGATGGGATACAATGATCAAAAAACGGAGAGCGCCTGGAGCAAAATTCTGGCCTACGCCTGTATCCTCATCACCTTTGGTGTTTTGGTCTGGGCGGTCGGCTTTTCGGTCTATTATAAATTCGCGACATGAACGTTGACAGATGAAAAACCTTTCTTTATATAACAGGCATGACAAACAGCCGGGAGGGAAATCGATGAAAACAAAAATATTTTTATTGGCCGTTCTAATGGGTCTTCTGTTCGGCTGCAATGCCGCCATGGTCATGGACGGGAAAGTCATGGGCATCAGCTCCGGCAAATTCATTTACCAGGACGGTTATCTGACAACGCACTACAACGCGGATATTGAACCGGTGTGGAAAGCCTGTGAAAAAGCCGTCGACAGCCTGAAAGGCAAAAATATTCAAAAAGACCGCAAAATATCCAGCGGATCAATCAAAGCCGTCATTTCGGATGAAAATGTAACCATCCTGGTCGACTACGTCGAAAAAGATTTAACGACTGTTTCCGTTCTCTGCGGTATGGTCGGCAACAACCTGGCTTCAAGGATGATTCATGACAGGATCGCCGCCAATCTGACCAAACCCTGATGAATCAAACCATTTCCGCCGGGGCATGACGTTTGACCATCAGGTGACACGTTGTGCTTTGGCGGATTGCATCTTTCTTACGAGCAATCCTTTCAGATACCGGCCTTCGGGATGCCCCAAAGCCAGTGGATGATCCGGCCCGGCTTCCAGTCTGGCTAAGACCTGCATGTCTGTCTGCGCATCCCGCGCCGCTCCCTGCACGATTTTGTAAAACAAATCTTCTTCAATGAAATTGGAGCAGGAAAACGTCGCCAACATCCCGCCTTGGGCCAGATGCTTCATGGCCTGCATGTTGATTTCCTTGTAGCCGCGGGAGGCTTTGGAAACGTCGCGTTTGGTTTTGGCAAACGCCGGCGGATCCAGAATGATCAGTTCAAACGCTTCATGCAGATCGCGCAAATACTGAAATACGTCGGCATCGATCACCGGATGAATCTCGCTTTTAAAACCATTGAGGCGCAAATGCTCAGAGGTGGCGGCACAGGCGGATTTGGAAATATCCAGGGAAACAACTTTTTTCGCCCCGCCGGCAGCAGCGTAAACGGAAAATGCTCCCGTGTAGCAAAAACAGTTTAAAACCGTCATGTCCCGAGACCAAGCGCCCAGCTTTTCTCTGTTGACGCGTTGATCCAGAAAAAAACCCGTTTTCTGGCCATCGATAAAATCCACATCAAACGCATAACCGTTTTCCATCACGCGCACCGCGCCGGTGCGATCGTCGCCGTAAAGGAACGCTTTGCGATCCTGCAAACCTTCCAATCCCCGTGAACGCCCGGCGCTCTGTTCGTAAATTCTTGCCGGCTTCAGATAAAAGACGAGGGCATCCACAACACTCTGCTTATGCTTTTCCATACCGGCGGTGGTGACGGAAAGCACCAGCGTGTCATGATAAACATCCGCAATCAGGCCGGGCAATCCGTCGCCTTCGGCATTGATCAGACGATAGGCATTCGTCTTCGTATTGATGAGCCTCTGACGCAACCTCAGGGCCTCCTGCACGCGCTGATTCCAGAAAACCGCGTCAATCGCCTTGTCGCAATCCCGGCTTAAAACACGAAAAGCGATATCCGTTCGGCTGTTGAAAAATCCCAAAGCCAGCGCCTGACCTCTGGAATCCTTTGCCAACACAATATCGCCGTCGGACGGTTGGCCTTTTATTCCGGCAATGGCTCCGGAAAACACCCACGGATGCCCCCGCAGAAGCGCCGCCTCGCGTCCGCTTTTTAACGTCATTTCAGGATACATTTTAACCTCTTTATGAGTTGTAAAAATTTTTACAATTTCGCTAAATTAGCGTTTCGAGCTTGAAATAGCAAGCCGGATTGTATTATAGAAGTCAAAAGGAGAAAACACATGCATGCAGTCATCATGGCCGGAGGGCGCGGAACACGATTCTGGCCCAGAAGCCGGGAGAAAAAACCAAAGCATCTATTGGACATCGTCAGCGACCGGACGATCATTCAGGAAACCGTCGACCGGATCAAGCCGCTTGTAAAACCCAACAATATTCTGATCGTCACGGGCCGGAAACATGCGCGGGAATTAATCCGACAACTGCCGGAAGTGCCCTTAAAGAATATTATCATTGAACCCGTCGGCCGCAACACGGCCGCCTGCATCGGTCTGGCCGCCCTCCATATTCAAAAGAAAGCCAAAGACGACGTCATGATTGTTTTGCCGTCCGACCACGGCATCGGCGATCCCGGCCAATACCGGAAAGTCATCGCCGCAGCCGCCAGGGCCGCCGAAAAGGAGAACGCCCTGGTCACGATCGGCATAGAACCCACCAGCCCGCACACCGGATTTGGTTATATGGAAGGCGGCGCATCCGCGGGAAAGGTTTCCGGAAAGGCGCTTTTGCGCGTAAAATCATTCCGCGAAAAACCGGACCTTAAACAGGCGGAGATTTTTCTAAAGAGCGGCAATTTCTTCTGGAACAGCGGCATGTTCATCTGGAAAGCCTCAACGATTTTAAACGAAATAAAACATTTTTTGCCGGATTTATATTCAGGATTGACGACCATCAATGCCTCTCTGGGAAAATCTTCGGAAGCCAAAACCGTATCTGCGATCTACAAAAGCCTGGCGTCCGTTTCCATCGATTACGGTGTCATGGAAAAAGCCAAAGACGTGTTTGTCATTCCGGCCCGTTTCGGCTGGAGCGACGTGGGAAGCTGGGATGCCCTGTGGGAAATATCAGCGAAGGATAAAAACGGCAACGCCGCGACCGGCGGTTCGCAGGCCATTTTTGAGGACACCGGCAATGCTCTCGTTTACAGCCCGAAAAAACTGGTGGCGTTGATCGGCATAAAGGATGTCATTGTTGTGGAAACAAAAGACGCCCTGCTGCTTTGCAAAAAGGGTCGTTCCCAGGACGTCAAAAAAATTGTTGACGCTCTGGAAGCCGGACATCTCAATCATTTACTCTGATGATCGGCCGGAAAGGCTTTCAGATAAACCGGCTTGCCTTTCGCGGCAAAATCGCCTGTTTTCAATGCCTTCACGATAGCATCCAGACTGGTCTTTTCATCGTCAAAAATGATCAGCAGGATATTCGGCTGCTGTGTTTGATGCTTTTTGACGCCGTCAATTTTCTTCAGGATAGCCCCTATCCTTCTGTCCGCGCCTCACGAAAAACATCCCGGAACAGTCAACTGAACAATCCTTTCCTCGGCGCCGGCCGCATCCACCAGAGCTGTCAGAAAAATGAATATTAAAAAAAGACTCCCGATTTTCTTCATCATTTTAACAAACCATCCACCATCCGCTATCCACCAGTCGTCATCCCCTAATCCAAGCCCCTGAAAAACGCAACGGTAATTTAAAATTGACAGGCCATGATTTATTTGAAATAAAAAGTTAATTACTGCGATAGAAAGAAACCATCATGACCATCTCCTTATTATTTCCATTGATCCTGGCCTCCGCCTCGCCGCGCCGCGAAGAACTTTTACGTTCGGTGGGTTTGAAATTTAAAATCATTCCGGCTGATGTTGATGAAACCTATTTTCAGGGCGAAAGTCCGCGCGCTCACGTCCGCCGGCTGTCCAGGGATAAAGCAGGTGCAATCGCCCATCAATACCCGAAAGCCCTGGTGCTGGGCGCGGACACCATTGTGGTCATCGACGGCCAAATTCTGGGAAAACCCAAAAATAAAAAACAGGCCCGTGAAATGCTTCAGCAACTGAGCAACCGGCGACATGCAGTCTTGACCGGTTTTACGATCGCCTGCGTCCGTGCGGGAACATCCAGGACAAAAGTCGTCCAATCCACCGTGCAGTTTAAAAAAATCAGCCCTGAAGAAACGGCATGGTACGTCAATGGCGACGAGCCCTATGACAAAGCCGGCGGCTATGCCGCTCAGGGCAAGGGCGCGTCCTTCATTCAGGCCATCCGGGGCTCCTATACCAATGTGATCGGGTTGCCGCTTTGTGAAGTCGTGGAAGCATTGAAACATTTGGGTGTCACTCATTTCAGGTAAAAGACCATGGCTGATGAAATCAAGACCAATATTTTGAACATTCGCGAAAGAATCGTAACGGCCGCAACCCGCGCGGGCCGCGATTCCGGAACCATCCAACTGATGGCGGTCAGCAAGACCGTCGAACCGGACCGCATCCGGCAGGCCCTGGATGCGGGAATCACGCTTTTGGGTGAAAACTACGTTCAGGAGGCCCGTGAAAAAATCCCCGCCGTCGGACGCCCTGCCGTATGGCACATGATCGGGCACCTGCAAACCAACAAGGTCAAGTATGTCGTCAACCTCTTTGACTGGATTCATTCCGTGGACCGACTGGAACTGGCGCGAGAGCTGGATAAAAGGGCCGGCCA
>DNYQ01000020.1 GCA_003506745.1 Syntrophaceae bacterium | reverse complement strand
AACTTGATTTTATCCAGAACGCTGTCGGGATTATTTCTGCGGCCGCCCCGCCGGCGGGGTTCCCCGCCCTGATTGACATGAAAACGCAGCTTGTCAATGCCCTCCGCGTGCATCGGGGCGATGGCGCCGTTGGGGCAGACCAGCGTGCACATGCCGCACCCCACGCAGGCATGGGCCGGATCGGTGCGCTGGTCAATGCCGTGATAAATCGAAAAAAGATTGCCGGGCCTGTTTTCCAGGCCGACCGGCACCTGCAAACTGCGCTTGCGATGCACACCCAGGTCAATCGCCCGCACGGGACAAACGGCCGTACAGTTGCCGCACAGCGTGCACTTCTCCTTGCTCCAGAGAATCTGCCAGGGCAGATCTTTGACGCTTAGCGCAGATGGGGTAAGGTGTCCCATTGATTCCATTTTTCCATCTCCTGCCGCTCGCGGCGGACTATCACGGTTTCATATCGCATCGGCTGGTCGTCCAGATTGATGTCGCGCTCCGGAATCGCCGCATCCAGGCCGCACATTTCCGACGAGAAAGCGAAAATGCCCGGGCGGCCGCCCACAACGCCGGGGCGCAGCTTCTTGGAATCCTGCACCATAAACATCGACTTGTCGGGCAGGCAGCCGATCACGCAGTTCGGGCCGTCAATGATTAAAGGACGGCAGCTTTGTTTTAAATTGCGCAGCAGTTTGCCGTCGGGATGACGCCCCAGTTCTTCGTCTTTGAGCGGCGTAATAATATGTTTATACATCTCCATGCCCAGGCCAAGCTTGTTTTGCATATAATGCAGGATGTGCGTGAACACTTCCGAATCGGACTTGTAACCCACGTAGCCGGGAAAATTGCGCGACATCAGGAATTCGCGGATCGGCACAAACGCCGTATTCTCACCGTTGGTCATGGTGGACATGCCCTGAATAAAGAAAGGGTGGCAGGCATAAATATCAATCGAATAGTTCGTGTTCTGGCGCCCCTGGCTCAGGATGGTGCGCGCCGAGAGTTCCTTG
This sequence comes from Syntrophaceae bacterium, assembly GCA_003506745.1. Classification (GTDB taxonomy): domain Bacteria; phylum Desulfobacterota; class Syntrophia; order Syntrophales; family Smithellaceae; genus UBA8904. Next base: position 3,262 of record DNYQ01000020.1, on the reverse strand, counting down.
CGGTCCAATCCCAGATATTGGGCTACGGTTAAAGGATCGCCCACTTCCTTAATCATGATGACATCCGGCCAGAAACTGAAAATCAGCATGGATTTATCTTTCTCGCCGATTTGCCGCAGCTGCAATTGAACCATCATCAGGCGGAACTGAATTTCTGCGGGGCTCAGCTCTTCCCAGTCAGCAGGATATTCATAAACCCGGATTACGTAATTATCTCTTTTCGGCGTTCCCGCCGGCGGCGTTCTTGTCGGGCGGAATGAAAGCTTGTATTTCACCATGAAATCCAGATCCATCATAAAACGATCAAGGGCTTTAATTCCTTCGCTCGAAAAAATTCCGGAGAGAATCGGCTGTTGCTTGAAATTTTCAAACTCGCCGCCCAGATCCGTTAAAAACAATCCCACACCAGAACCATCATGCCCCTCCTTCATGACATTGAGCGCATTGATGGCCACCATCGGCGACAATGGATCGTTACTGGTTACAGCAAACAAACGACACATAAAAATTTTTCCTCTCTCACCGGCGCCCGGTATATCCATCGGGCATCTTATCGGATACTGCCAAAGTCATGCCAGAGCCGGCAACTAATATCATTGTGCTTAATTAACTGTTTTCCAGCCTTTTTTACTGCAATACAGCTTCCTGCCTCTTTCAAAAAAGAACAATTTTGTTATTTCTACAAACCATGTAACATTATTGTACGATATTCATTCGCCGGAAAACCTGATTACTGGATTTCAACACTAATATCGGACAAAAACGTTTTTCATTGATCGGAATCTTTACCTTTTTTCCGAAAATGTTTTGGATCGATGCCCATTTTCGATATTTTATATTGAATAATACGCTTGGTTGTCCCCAGCATTTTGGCCGCCTTGGTCTGATTCCCGCCGGTTTCCGTGAGCGCATCAATAATCAGCGATCTTTCCTGGGCTTCGACAACGGAAGAAAGTTTGCTGCGGTCTTTGCGGTCCGGATCCTTTTCCTTGACCTGGAGAGACGGCGGAAGATGCGCACAGTCCACAACATCCGTCCTCGTCATCAGGACGGCCCGTTCCATGCAGTTTTCCAGTTCGCGGACATTTCCCGGCCATTTGTGCGCGAGAAATGCTTCGATCGCCGCCGTGGATATCTTTTTAACGGTCTTGTTCATTTCCTTACTGTATTTAATCAGAAAATGATCAGCCAGCAGAATGACGTCGCTGCCGCGTTCGCGAAGCGGCGGCAGATAAATCGGAAAAACGTTCAGGCGATAAAACAAATCCGCCCGAAAACGCTCGGCCAGAATATCCTGTTCCAGATTGCGGTTGGTCGCGGCGATAATCCGCACATTGACATTGACCACACGCGACGCGCCCAGCGGCTGAAAGCGCTTTTCCTGCAATACGCGCAACAGCTTGACCTGCGCGGCGGCGGAAAGTTCTCCCACTTCATCCAGGAAGATCGTCCCGCCGTTGGCTTCTTCAAANNATTAAAACCGTGGTATTGGAATCGGCCACCTGCGCCACCAGTCCGAAGACTTCCTGCATGACTTTGGAATGACCGATAATGTCCATCGAAGGCGCCCGACTGCTGCCGACAATTTTTCGCAAACGCCGGTTTTCTTCTTCCAGCGCCCGGATGTGAACGGCCTTGGCCATCAGCTCGGCCACCGATGAAAGCATCGCCAGTTCCTGATCCAGATTTTCGACGTCTTTGGCAACCTTGTCGGCGGATAAAACGCCGACCACGCCTCCGTCATACATGATCGGAACGCATAGAAAGGAAAGCTCGGCGCGATTCAGATGACGGCGCGCGCCTGTGCGATCCAGAAAATGCGTCTCCTGGCACAGATTCGCCACCGCCATCGGACGGCCGGTTTCCGCCACTTTGCCGGTGATGCCTTCGCCCGGCTTATAGGTGACTTCCAGTCCGTCAATATTGAAGTCATGCGCGATATCCAGCCAAACCTCCTGCTTTTCACGATCCAACAGTGAAATCATGCCGCGCTGCATCCCCAGGCGCAAACTCATTTCGTTGAGAATTTGCTCCAACTGATCGCGTAAATCTCCCGGTTGCGCCAGAATTTTAGCAATCGCATGCAGGGCCGCTAATTCTTCGTAACTGTGAATGCTCACTTTGTGTTTCCCTCAATATGAAATTTGTTCATGCTTTGTCCATGTCTAATCTATGAGTTCTATTATGCGACAATATCGTACCAATCGCAATGGATATTTTGTCTGTTGTGATACGTTAATGCAAAGAGGAAACCACTTTTGGAACAACTTTGTAAAAAAATCGCTGAATGATATGGCTGAGGGGCAAGGACTCGAACCTCGATTCACAGGGCCAGAACCTGTTGTCCTACCTTTAGACGCACACAATCGGCACAATTATGTTTTACAATGTTTTAAACTGCACAAATATGCGCTCTCCCGATTTATTATAAACCTTATAACATCATATATTTAATAGACAATATACTATGGCAGGATAATTGCTGTCTTGCATTCCCATATATAGACGGAAGGGATATGGATATAATGGGTGTTCAAATCAGTGCGGGCGATACAGCCTGGATATTAGTGTGTTGTTCTCTTGTTCTTTTGATGACGCCGGCTTTGGCGTTTTTTTATGGCGGCATGGTCAGGAGAAAAAATGTTCTTTCCACTTTAACATTGAGTTACATCTTCATGTCCCTGATCGGGGTTCAGTGGGTGCTTTACGGTTATTCCCTTTCGTTTGGTCCCGATATAAGCGGATTAATTGGCGGACTGAATTTCCTGGGCTTTCAGGGGGTTGGCGCCCAACCGAACATGGCCTACGCTAAAACCATTCCTCATGAACTTTTTGCCTCTTTTCAGATGATGTTTGCCGTGATTACTCCCGCATTGATTACGGGAGCTTTCGTGGAACGGGTAAAATTCAAGAGCTTCCTGCTTTTCAGCCTTCTGTGGGCGACGCTGGTGTATGACCCGCTTTGCCACTGGGTCTGGGGACAAGGCGGTTGGCTGAAGGAAATGGGCGTTCTCGATTTTGCAGGCGGGACCGTTGTGCATATTTCCGCAGGTTTTTCAGCTCTGGCGTTTGCTCTGGTCATCGGTCCGCGAAAAGGCCACGGCCAGGTTCCGATGGAGCCGAACAATATTCCACTGACGGTTTTGGGAACCGGATTACTGTGGGTCGGCTGGTTCGGTTTTAACGCGGGCAGCGCCCTTGGGGCAAATGGTGTGGCGGTGAATGCTCTGGTAACAACCAACACCTCGGCGGCAACAGCCGG
>DNYQ01000021.1 GCA_003506745.1 Syntrophaceae bacterium | reverse complement strand
CAGCGTTCTGGATAAAATCAAGTTTGTCCGCATTTCGATGCTGACCGACCCTGCGCTTGACGCGGGACGGCATGAATTTGAACTGCGCACCTTGCTGGGCCGGGTGCTGCCGCCGGAAGAAATGTTGAAAGCCAGCCGGGAAAACGGCTGGATGCCGCCGGTGCGGGAAATTTATCCTCTGGTCATCGGCAGTATGTCGTTTGGCGCATTGTCGCCCAATATGTGGGAAGGCCTGCAAATGGGCGTGGCCTATCTGAATGAAGAGCTGGGGATGCCGGTTCGCATCTGCACCGGCGAAGGCGGCTGTCCGCCGCGGCTTTTAAAATCGCGCTTCCTGAAATATGTTATTTTGCAGATCGCCAGCGGTTATTTCGGCTGGGATGAAATTATCCATAATCTGCCGCTCATGAAGGAAGATCCGTGCGCCATTGAAATCAAATACGGCCAGGGCGCCAAGCCTGGCGACGGCGGTCTGCTGATGTGGTATAAAGTGAATAAACTCATTGCCGCGATTCGCGGCGTGCCGCAGGGCATCAGTCTGCCCAGTCCGTCCACCCATCAGACCATGTATTCGATTGAAGAAGCGGTGGCCAAGATGATCCAGTCCATGTCGATGGCCTGGGGCTTCCGTGTGCCGGTCTATCCGAAAATATCCGCCACCAGTACGGCGATGGCCGTTCTCAATAATTTGACCAGGAATCCGTATGCCGCGGGGCTGGCCATTGACGGTGAAGACGGCGGCACCGGCGCGGCATACAACGTATCCATGGATCATATGGGACATCCCATCGCCAGCAATCTTCGCGACGCGTATTTAACCCTGGTCAAGCTGGGCAAGCAAAACGAGCTTCCTCTTTTCGCGGGGGGCGGCATCGGCAAAAACGGCAATCTGGCCGCCAATGCCGCGGCTTTGATTATGCTGGGCGCCAGCGGTGTGCAGACCGGGAAGTATATTATGCAGGCGGCCGCCGGCTGTCTGGGTTCGGAGGCTGACCGCTGCAACGTCTGCAACATCGGCGTGTGCCCCAAAGGCATCACCTCGCAGGACCCGCGTCTGGACAGGCGTCTGGACCCGGAGCAGGTCGCCCAAAGGGTGGTGGATCTGTATGTAAGCTTTGATACGGAATTGAAGAAAATTGTCGCTCCGCTGGGAAGATCGACATCGCTGCCGATCGGCATGTCGGACGCGCTGGGCATTAATGATGCCGACGCGGCCGGGCGACTGAACATAAAGTATGTTTTGTAGGGAACGGTTTCAAACCGTTCCCTGCGGAGAAGGAAATATACAGGCAAGGATGATGACAAAAAAAGACACCATCAAAATAGCCGGTGTGGAAAACGGNNATCGGCGGACGTCTCTGGCGCGCCGGGGATCAACCGATCAAAGTGGATGTATTGGGAACGTCCGGCCAACGCTTAGGTTCAATGGGTTTTGCCAATACCTTCATTGAAGTGTTCGGCCCGGCTTCCGACGATATCGGCTGGCTTAACGCCGGCGCTGAAATTATCGTGCACGGCGACGCCACCAACGGCACGGCCAACGCCATGGCGCAGGGGAAGGTTTACATTGACGGCGACATTGGCGCGCGCGGCATGACCATGACCAAACACAACCCCCGCTTCGACCCGCCCGAACTCTGGGTGTTCGGCAAAGTGGGCGATTCGTTTGCCGAATTCATGGCGGGCGGCATTGCCGTGATTTGCGGGTCGGGCGCCGAGGATCATAAAAATGTTCTGGGCTATCGTCCCTGTGTCGGCATGGTCGGCGGGAAAATATTCTTCCGCGGCAAACAGGAAAACTACAGCAAGGCCGATGCAAAACTGCTGACCGATCTTCCCGAAGATGAATGGCAGTGGCTGCAAACGAATATGAAGCGATTTTTGCAGGCCATCGGCAAACAGTATTTATTCGANNCCGACCGGTGATCTCCGGCGTTTTGTTCCCGTCTGGGCCAACGAAAAATATCTGCCTCCCTGCCAGGCGGCCTGCCCAACCGGTATCCCCGTGCAGAAAAGATGGGAACTGATCCGTCAGGGCAAGGTGGATGAGGCGGTTGACCTGGCCCTGCAATACACGCCTTTCCCGGCGACGGTCTGCGGTTATCTGTGCCCCAACCTCTGCATGCAGAGCTGCACCAGACAACTGGTCAGTTTGCAGGCGGTCGATGTCACACTGCTGGGCAAGGCGTCCCTTGCGGCCAAAACCCCTTTACGCCTTGGGGAAACAGGCAAAAAAGTTGCCGTGATCGGCGGCGGGGCATCCGGATTGTCCGTGGCGTGGCAATTGTGGCTGAAGGGCCATGAAGCGGTTATCCTGGAGAGTCAAAANNAAAGCCCTGACCGCATTGGAGTTTCTTCAGCAAAGCAAACGAGATTGTGCTAAAGTCGGAAAACAGGTCGTCGTGATCGGCGCGGGGAATGTGGGCTGCGACGCGGCAACGGAGGCTTTCCGCCTGGGCGCGAAAAGCGTCACGCTGATTGACGTGCAGGAACCCGCATCCTTCGGTGTGGAAAGAAAGCATGCCGAAGCGGCGGGCGCGAAGTTTCTCTGGCCGCGTTTTACCAAAGCGGTTACGGATGAAGGCGTGGAATTGACCAACGGTGAAATATTGCCTGCGGATACGGTAATCGTTGCCGTGGGCGAC
>DNYQ01000275.1 GCA_003506745.1 Syntrophaceae bacterium | reverse complement strand
TAATCAGACAGAGGTACTCCCGGGCCGTTTCTATTTTGCCGGCCCAGCGATAGGTGCTGAAAGCGGCGCCGGTAATCTGCACGCAGGCCGCCAGCTTTTCTTCCACCAGATGACGGGCAATGCTTTGGGCCTGCTCCTTCGTTTCCACCGTCGTCATCACCTGAATAAATCCATTCATCATCCTCGGCCTCTCACCACCCACAACAGCGGGTCTGATAACCTGAAGGTCACAAGCGACCCGCCCTACAGTTTGCTCGTTATCTCATACATCATAATCGCCGCCGCTTGCGGCAGGCTTAATGAATCCGCTTGAATATTTCCGGGAATGCGCCAGCGCTCATCGGCTTGGTCCAAAAAATGATCCGGCAGACCGTGACTTTCACTGCCCAGGAGCAGGGCCGCTTTTTCCGTAAGAAGGTGCGGTGCAGCCCCCTGACGCACGTCACTGCCAACGAGAACGTAATCCCGCTTTATTTCAGGAAGCCATGCCGTCAAATCCACATTTGCAAAAACATTCAAATGGAAAATGCCGCCCATCGATGCGCGGATCACCTTGGAATTGGTCCAGTCCACCGAATGGGAGCCCAGAAGCATTCCCGTAAAACCGAACCAATGGGCGCTGCGCGCCAACGCGCCCAGATTGCCCGGATTATTGATCTCATGGAGGATTAAAACATGGCCTTTGGAGGACTTGAGGAAAGAGGAAAGCGCGGGCTGCTCTTTATTTTTTACAATGGCGATCAGCCCTTCCGGTTCTTTGTCCCGGCTTAACTTTTTCCACTCCGAACGCGTCAGCTGATAGACGGGAATCCTGCCTGCGGCCCGCGCAATGCATTTTTCCCAATAGGATATTTTTTCAGGCAGCACGAGCAGCGCTTCCGCCTGCCAGTCGCTTTTCAATAGCTCTTCGACAACTTTCACCCCTTCGGCCATGAACAGGCCGTCTTCGCGACGAAATTTCGCCTCGAGCAGTCTTGCCCACTTTTTGAGCTGGTTTTGCGATGCGGGGAGAAAGTCATTGGGCATCTCTTACTCCTTCATGGCGACCGGAGGAACCTCGCCTTCCTCTTTTTCCGGCCAGATCACGGATGAGACAATCGAGGCAAGCAAAATGGAGGCGATCACAATCAGCGAAGCTGCAACCGGCACATGGAAAAAATCTTCGATAAGCATTTTGACGCCGACAAACGTTAAGATGCCCGCCAGGCCATAATGCAGAAGATGGAATAATCTCATCAACCCGGAAATCGCAAAAAAGAGCGAGCGCAGGCCCAGGATGGCAAAAACGTTGGACGTGTAAACGATAAAAGGATCTTTGGAAATGGCCAGCACCGCGGGAATCGAATCAATCGCAAAAAGAATATCCGTGGTTTCCAGGGCGAGAAGGACGGCCAGCATCGGCGTGGCATAACGCACGCCGCGTTTGACGACAAAAAATTTCGCTCCGGAAAATTTTTTCGTGACGGGCATGATATAACGCAAAAGCTTTATCGCAATGTTCTTGTCGGGATGGACTTCCGTCTGTTTGTTCAGCGCCATTTTGACGCCGGTAAAAATCAGAAAAGCGCCAAAAATATACATGACCCAGTCAAACGTGTTGATCAGTGCGACCCCCGCAAAGATGAATACCGCGCGCGTTATAAGCGCCAGCAGGATTCCCCAGAACAGGGCTTTGTGTTCAAATTCGCGCGGAACGCCAAAAAATCGGAAAATCAGCATGAACACAAACAGATTGTCAATGCTCAGCGAATATTCGATCAGGTAAGCGGTCACATACTCGATGGCCTTGCCGTGGCCGTACAGAAAGTAAATTGCCGTTCCAAACGACAAAGCCAGCGTCACCCAGAAAGCCGTCCAGAGCATGGCTTCCTTCATCTTGATGATATGGGATTTGCGATTGAAAACGCCCAGATCAAGCGCCAGCATCGCCAGAATGAAAATCGTAAAGAATGTCCACCACCAGACCATACATGTCGTTCCTCTGCGATCAACCACCTCGCAGCAAGCTGCGTTGAATTAACGCTCGTCCCGCCAAAGCGGGATTAAAGCGAACGGCCCAGCGCCTGAGCCGCGTTGTGAATAATGTCCCAGGCCGCGCTGAAGGGAGGAGCGTAGGCCAGATCCAGATAACCGATTTGATCGAGGTCGAGGCCCGTCCAGAGCGCAACGGACAGCGCATTGATTCTTCCTACGGCGCCGGCCTGGCCTACGGCCTGCGCCCCCAGCAACTTGCCTGATGACCTGTCGGCAATCAGTTTCAGNNCGCTTCTTTTTCCGAAAGCCCCGTAGCCGCGCATTCCAGATTGAACAGGCGAAAGGACTGAGCGCCGACGATGCCGTCAAAGGTCAGCGGTTTACCGCCGATGTTGCGTCCGGCGACGCGCCCCTGTTTGTTGGCGATGTCGCCCAGGGGAATATTGACCCAGCGGCGGCTGACCCTGTGAAACGATTCGCAGCAGTCCCCCGCCGCATAAACATTTGCCAGAGAGGTCTGCTGCGCAAAATTAACGGCGATCGCGCCGGATGGACCGATTTTTAAACCCGCGGCTTTCGCCAAACTTGCGTCCGGCCGGACGCCGATGGCCAGAAGGACCAGATCGCCTTCATATTCGCCTTGATCCGTCGTTACGGTAAGCAGCGCTTTCCCCCCTTTTTCAATGGTCAGCGCAGCCGCATTGGCCGCAAATTCCACGCCGTTTACCTGAAGCTCTTCCAGCATCATTTTCGACAGGGCCGCGTCCCAGCGGTTGGCCGGCAGCGGATCCTTGTGAATGATCGTTGTTTGAATACCGGCCGCGGCAAGCGCCTCGCTCATTTCCAGGCCGATGAAACCGCCGCCGACAATAACGACGCGTTTGGCATTTTTTTCTCTAAGCCAGGTTTTAATGCGGATGGCATCCTCCAGATTGCGCAGCGAAACCACACCGGGCAGATCAATCCCGGGCATATCCGGAACAACCGCCGAGGTGCCGGTAGCCATGACCATCACATCATAGGGAACCTTGCGCCCGTCCTGAAGTTCGACCACACCCCCGGCCGGATCCACGCCCAAAACGCGTGTCTGAAGCAGAACATCGATGCCGCCTTCACGGAATTTTTCCGGTGTCCGCGCGATCAGCCTGTTCTGGTCATGAATTACATCCCCGATGTAATAGGGCATCGGTCAGGCGGCAAAGGCGACAAATTTCCCCTGCTCCACCATAGTCACCCGCAGGGACGGATCGTTTCTTTTCGCCTCGGCGGCCACGGAACCTCCGCCCGCTCCTCCACCGATAATCACCACATGTTTGCTCATATGACCCTCCGCATTATTTCCGGCGTTTGGAAACTTGCCTGCGCCACAGCATCACGGCGATTCCCGCCAGCATCATCAATGTGCACAGGACCTGACCCATCGTATTGAATCCCAGAACAAAGCCCAGGTGTGCGTCCGGCTCGCGGAAAAACTCAATGATGAATCGAACCAGACCGTAACCGAAAACATAAAGGCCGATCAAAAATCCGTCGAACGGACTGCGCTTGCGCATTCCCCACAGGACGACAAATAAAAACAACCCCTCGAACAGGGCTTCATACAGTTGGGACGGATGGCGCAGACTCCCGGTCGCATCCATCGGAAAATACATGCCCCACGGCACCGTGGTCACGCGGCCCCAGAGTTCGCCGTTTAGAAAATTGCCGAACCGGCCGAACATGTAACCCAGGGGCGCTGCCGCGCACAGCCAGTCGCCAAACTGCCACCAGTTGATACGGCGCTTGCGGCAAAAGTAAATTGTCACCAGAAGCACACCGATGAGACCGCCGTGATAGGACATGCCGCTCAACCCGACAAAACGGAATCCGTTGGAAAAATCAAACGGCATGATAATTTCCAGCGGATGGGACATATAGTGGGAGAAATTATAAAACAACGCGTAGCCGAGCCTTCCCCCGACAATCAGGCCGATCATCGCCCAGACCATATAATCCTGCATCATGTCCGTTGTAAATTTGATCTCCCGGCGCTTGATCCGGTAGGCAAACAGCAGATAAACCACGGCGAAGGCAACCAGATACATAAGGCTGTAGTAACGCAGTTGAAATGAACCAATGCTGAAAAGCGTGGGGCTGATCTGCGAGGGCAGATGCTGCCAGGCGCTGATGAAAGATTCCATGGGTTAGTAGGTTTGTCCTTTCACGTCGTCGATGTAAAGTTCCGCGCTGTGAACGGCGTTGGCGCCGTCGCCCGCGGCGGTCACAACCTGGCGGAAAAGTTTTGCGCGGCAATCTCCCGCGGCAAAAATGCCCGGCGCCTTCGTTCGCAAATTTTCATCCGTGATGATAAAGCCTGCTTTATCCATTTCCACCAGGCCCTTAAACATGTCCGTGTAAGGCAGCCGGCCGACAAAAATGAAGGCACCTTCGGCGGCAACCTCACGGATCTTTCCCGTATGGACATCCTTCACTTTAGCGCCGGTGACAAAATCAGCGCCGGTAATCTCCTCGACGGTTGCGTTCCACACAAATTCGATTTTCTTTTCAGCAAAGGCCCGTTGCTGCAGCATGCCCGCCGCGCGCAGCCGGTCGCGGCGATGAATCACGATGACTTTTTTTGCGAAATGGGTCAGAAAAAGCGCTTCCTGAATGGCCGTGTCGCCGCCGCCCACGACCATCACATCGCGGTTGCGGTAAAAGGGACCGTCGCATGTGGCGCAATAAGAAACACCTTTCCCCGCGAATTCCGATTCTCCCGGAACGCCCAGGCTTCGCCACATCGCTCCCGACGCGGCGATAAGGCTCAGGGTTGTATAGACCTTGTCGCCTGCGGTCACTTCCCAGATCACCGGCTGGTCCAAAATTTTTCTGACGGCCGTCACGTCCCGGGGAAGAATTTCCAGGCCGAATTTCTG
>DNYQ01000295.1:2506-2976 GCA_003506745.1 Syntrophaceae bacterium | reverse complement strand
ATACTGGAGATGATGACGCCGGCCCTGGAGAGATTGCTCCGTCAGATCGAAAGAACGCTGGAATACTATACGGCGTCCGTCGGTTATGAAAAAGTGGATAAGGTTTATATTTCATCGGTCCCGAATGTTTTTTATTATCCGTTGTTTCAATATATCAGCGAACACCTGGTCGCCAAAAGCGAAATGCTCGATCCGTTTCAGTCCGTCAATGCTTCCGCGTCCGGCGCGTCACTTTCCCGTGTTGAAAAAACGTCGCTGGCCGGAGTGATCGGATTGGCGTTGTCGGACAACAAGCACACCCCGAATGTCATTTTTACCTATGTACATAAGAAACAGGATATTACCCGGAGGATGATTAATCGCGGCATCATGGCGGCTTTTGCGGCCACTTTGTCCGTTTGCTTCATCATCATGATTTTTCAGGCAAATGAAGCAAGGCAGATGGCGAATCAGAAGGTGAAGCTGGAAAA
>DNYQ01000295.1:1777-2474 GCA_003506745.1 Syntrophaceae bacterium | reverse complement strand
CAAAAAGCAAAAGACGACGGCATCAGCATCCAGGGCGTCGTTTTGGGGAACCGCAGTTCCATGGATGTCCTTCTGGCGCAATACGTCATGAAACTGGAAAGTTCTCCTCTGCTGAAAGGTGTTGCGCTGCAGAAGAGCAGTGTCGTCAATTTCAGGAATAATGAAATTGTTCAGTTCGTGATCAACGCGAAAATAGGCTAGCGATGATTAAGAAACTTCTTGAGAAAATTCCATCCGGCAATTTCCAATATCCCGCAATCTACGGCGGGATCATTCTGCTGGTTGTTTTACTGGGAATATTTCCTTTGTATCGCTACAATGCCAAACATACTCTGGCGGTCAAAAAGATACAGAGTCAAATCGATGAGCAGAAGGAGCTGAAACAGGTCTATGAGTTTTTGCGCGCCGCCTCAGAGAAAAAAACACCGCATCATTTGCCCAATCCTGAAAAAATCAGACTTCCCAGGCAGGATGTGGACAGGTTTCAGGATACTTTCCGGGCCGAAGCCGCCAAGTCGGGCCTGAACACCGTTTCTCTGATTCCGGATGTAAAGACGATGGCCGGCAGTTCGCAAAGCCTTCTCTATACGGCAATTCTGAAAGGAGAGTTTGCCAATTTCCGGAATCTGCTTCTGGGATTGGGGGCTTTGCCATACATAGATCGGCTTGGTGAAATTGAAATACAGCAAAGCGGAGA
>DNYQ01000295.1:0-1741 GCA_003506745.1 Syntrophaceae bacterium | reverse complement strand
TACGTTGCGGAAATAGCGGAAACGCAATGGGGCAAAAATCCGTTTTGGGATGCAACCTCCTATCGTGAATTTGTGGGAAAAGGGGCAACAAACGTTAAAGCGGGGCCCAGTATTGTTTACTCCGGTTATGTGGATACCGGACAAAAAAAAATGGCGATCATCAACGGCTGGGAGTATGAGGCGGGACAACCTTTGGATGTTGAGGGTTATCTGTTGAAAAAAGTAACGCCTTCCCGCGTTTTAATTGTCAACCGCACAACAGGCGGTGAAACATATGTTACCATACAGGAATAAAAAGAAGACAGGGGAGGTATTGCCTTGACCTTAAATACCGGCCACATAAAAATTGATAAAGCCGTGTTGGTTCTTACTGTGCTGCTGTGCTTTATCGGTTGTTCGGGAGATATGCAAAGCACAAAGAAAGATCCTGTTTTTGAAAAATGGGATACCCTGGCAGGCACGTCTCAGGGGCATTCTCCGGAAGATACGCCTAAAAAGATCGACATGCCGGTTTCACCGGACCCCAAAAAGTCGGTATCTTCCGTTTTGGGCGATCGATCTCAAAAATTGCCGACAAAACCGATTAATCTCACCATGCGTCAGGCGGATCTCAAGGCCGTCCTGCGGGCCATGGCCAAAGCCGTGAATTACAATATTTTGGTAAAGAATGATTTAAAAGGCGAAGTGAATGTCGATTTCCGTTCCGTTCCCTGGGATCAGGCCTTTACCGGATTGTTAAAAACACATGGTTTGACCTATGTGTGGGAAGGCAGCATTATTCGTGTGATGACGATTGAAGACATTGAACACGAATTAAAACAAAAAGTGCAGATGCGCGAGATTCACTGGGTGGAGCCTTTGATCGATCCGGTGGTGATCAAAATTGATTATGCAGATCCCAAAAAACTGGAGAAAACCCTGGAGAGCTTTCTGACGAAGGATAAGGACGGCAAAACGCAGGGGTCCGTCATTCTCGATGAACACAGCAATTCGCTGGTCATCTCCGCGAGTGCTCATGATCTGGCCCGGATGATTCCCGTTATTGAAAAACTGGACAAATCGACGCCGCAGATCCTGATCAAAGCCAATATCGTGGAAACGTCGAAAAGCGTTGCCCGTGATCTGGGGATCAAATGGGGAGGCTATCGCAGCGGCACTCTTGGTGGAAGTGANNAATTTTGGATGCGGCAACCGGCCCTCTTGGCACCCTGGGTTTGATGTTCGGGATCATTGGCGGAAATTTGCTGGAACTGGAATTGCAGGCTTTGCAGAAAGACAGCAAGATCAATATTGTTTCCAGTCCCTCCATTACAACGCTGGACAACCAGAAAGCCTTCACGGAAAACGGAAGAAAGGTGCCTTTTGTAACAATGCAGCCCAGTACGACACCCGGCACTCCTCCTACTCAGACGGTGACCTTTCAGGATGCCGTGATGCGATTGGAAATTACGCCGCATGTGATTGACGGCAAAAACCTGAAGATGAAGATTTTGGTTTCTAAAGACGAGCTTGATTTTAGCCAGGCGGCTAACATGTATGGAAATCCCATTATTGTTAAAAAACACACTGAAACAACTCTGATCGTCAAAGATGGTGAAACGATTGTTATTTCCGGGTTGACCAAAGAAACCACTGATTCGGGAACCGCGGGCTGGCCCTGGCTGAAAGATGTTCCTGTTTTGGGATGGGCCTTTAAGGCCGACAGCCGGTCTCAGGATATGGAAGAAGTCCTGATTTTTAT
>DNYQ01000297.1 GCA_003506745.1 Syntrophaceae bacterium | reverse complement strand
TCCTGTTTTATTAATAACATCCAGACTGCTTATCCACTGTTTCCTTAACGGTGCGTCATCGTTCATCTTGATCACCTGTATGGTGGCATGGTTGTGACATTCTTCCTGAAAAAGCCATTTTTACCCGTTACAGTTCGCTTATACAGTCCAAAAATACAGTTGTCAAGTAAAATTATACAGTCCAAAATATTTTTTATACTGTCCAATTATTGAGAAATAAAAATCACCAGCCAATAACTCCTTGACTTACATCCCGTTTTCTATATGTTCTCTTACTTATAAGAAAAGGATCGAAAATTTCAGAAACCTTTACATGAAAATGCCGGTAAGTGTCCGGATATTTTTATCATTCGTTGTGCCCGTGCCGGGCATGAAAGTTAGAAAGAAGAAATATGGAAAGTATGGCGGCGGCCGTTTTCGACGGCAAACTTTATTATGTTCAGGATTATCCCCAACCGCAAATAAAGCCCGGCTGGGCTAAAATCAAAGTCAGGCTGGCCGGCATCTGCAAAACCGATATGGAAATCATGAAGGGCTACATGGGATTTAAAGGCGTTCTGGGGCATGAGTTTGTCGGCACGGTCGAAGCATGCGCCGACGGTCAGTGGATTGGGAAAAGGGTTGTGGGAGAAATCAACGCCGCTTGCGGACATTGTGACTGGTGTGCGCGCGATCTGGGCAGACATTGTCCGAACCGGACAACATTGGGGATCGTCAATCACGAAGGCTGCATGGCCGAATTCTGCCAACTGCCGGTGGTCAATCTTTTAACCGTCACGGAGGAGATTCCCGATGAACGGGCCGTCCTGACGGAGCCGCTTTCGGCGGCCTGCGAGATTCTGGAGCAGTTGCCCGTAAGCGGTAAGGAAAGGGTTATTGTGCTGGGAGACGGGAGGTTGGGAATTTTTTGCGCATGGGTTTTATCAACAGCGGTGGAAGATGTAACGGTTGTGGGACACCATCCGGAGAAGCTGGAGGTGGCCAAATGGCGTGGCATCAAAACAACTTTGAATGAAAAAGATCTTCAGCCGGGCGCGGATATTGTTGTGGAGGCGACAGGCTCGGGGGCGGGCATTGTTTCGGCCATGGCTTTATGCCGGCCGCGGGGAACGATTGTTCTGAAATCGACCGTTGCCATATCCGGCGACGTCAATCTGGCGCCGGTTGTCATCAATGAGCAAACCATTCTGGGGTCGCGCTGCGGCCGGTTTGCCGATGGTCTGAAAGTCATGAGGAACCATCCTGATATGCCTCTGGATAAGCTGATCACAGCGCGTTATCCGCTGGAACAAGCGCAGGAGGCATTTGGCCGGGCCACGCAAAGCGATGCGCTGAAAGTTTTGCTGGAAATCAATAAAAACATTAGCTTGACAAATCCGGATTAAGGATATAAACGTCCAAGCCTTATTTCTAAGGCTCGATTACGGTGGATCCCCCATCTGGCAGAGACTCTTCCAAATGCGGGATTTTTTTATATTCAGTTAGTGAGAGGAAAGTAAAATGAAGTTCGACGATCAAAAAATACGCAATATCGGGATCAGCGCGCATATCGATTCCGGTAAAACCACGCTCAGCGAGCGCATTCTTTTTTATACCAAAAGAATTCACGCCATCCACGACGTAAAGGGCAAAGACGGCGTGGGCGCGACCATGGATTCCATGGACCTGGAAAAGGAAAGAGGCATCACCATCGCTTCCGCGGCCACCTATTGCGAATGGAAAGGCCATGAAATCAATATCATCGATACGCCCGGCCACGTGGATTTCACGATAGAAGTCGAGCGATCCCTGCGTGTTCTGGACGGCGCGATCCTTGTTTTGTGTTCCGTCGGCGGCGTGCAGTCGCAGTCCATTACCGTCGATCATCAGATGAAGCGCTACAAAGTACCCTGCATTGCGTTCATCAACAAATGCGACCGCAGCGGCGCCAATCCCTTCCGGGTGATCGAACAACTTCGAACCAAGCTGGGGCACAACGCCGTTGCCATGCAGATTCCCATAGGGCTGGAAACAGACCTGGAAGGTGTGGTCGATCTGGTGGCCATGAAAGCCATATATTTTGACGGGGATAACGGCGAGGATATCCGTGTGGAAGACATCCCGCCGCAACTTGTGGCTGAAGCCAAAGCCAAAAGAGAAGAACTCATTGATAAGGCGTCCCTTTTCTCCGATGAATTGACCGAAGCCATTCTGGAAGAAAAAGACATTACCCCCGAAATACTTTACGCCGCCATTCGCAAAGGAACGTTAAAACGGGAACTCACACCGGTTTACATGGGGTCGGCTTATAAAAACAAAGCGGTCCAGCCGCTGCTCGATGGCGTGACGTATCTGCTGCCTGCGCCGTCCGAAGTGGAAAATATTGCCCTCGATATGGATAACAATGAAGAACCGGTTGTCCTGACCAGCGATTCGGAAAAACCGATTATCGCACTGGCGTTCAAACTGGAAGACGGTCAGTATGGACAATTAACCTATATTCGCGTTTACGAGGGGACGGTGGAAAAAGGATCCACGATCGTCAATGTCCGCAACGGAAAAAAAGTCAAAGTCGGCCGCGTTGTCCGGATGCACGCCGATCAGATGGAAGATGTCGATTCTCTGCGCGCCGGATACATCGGAGCCTTATTCGGGATCGAATGCTCTTCCGGCGACACGTTTGTTTCGCCTGGGCTGAACATGACCATGACCTCCATGTATGTGCCCAAGCCTGTTATCTCGCTGGCGATCGTGCCCAAAGACAACAAGGCTCAGATGGCCATGTCCAAAGCGCTTAACCGTTTTTCCAAAGAAGATCCGACATTCAAATCCTATGTTGATCATGAAACCAATGAAACCATCATCGAGGGCATGGGGGAACTGCATCTGGATATTTACGTCGAGAGAATGAAGCGTGAATACAATGCGGAAGTGATTACCGGCAATCCACGTGTGGCTTACCGGGAAACCATTACCCAGCGGGCGGATTTCAACTACACGCATAAGAAGCAAACCGGCGGCTCCGGGCAGTTCGGACGCATTGCCGGCTACATCGAACCGATAAGCGACGCCGAATTTGTCTTTGAAAACAAAATATTCGGCGGCTCGATTCCCACACAGTACATTCCCGCCTGCGAAAAAGGATTTAAACAGAGTATGGCCAAAGGGCCGAAGCTGGAGTTTCCGATTACCGGCGTGAAAGTTGTCATCAATGACGGCGCGT
>DNYQ01000225.1:1524-7226 GCA_003506745.1 Syntrophaceae bacterium | reverse complement strand
TCGGGGTTGAGAAGGCGAAACGTTTCCAGAAAAGAGGCATCCTTCACGTTTGAGGGCTGAAAAACAGGCAGACCGTATTGTTGCGCCGTCAATTTCACGGGAGGGGGCACCTCTTTTTTCCCCCTTCCCGCGGGGCGGTCCGGTTGTGTGACGACCGCGACGACGGGGTAACAACTGTCGTGCAACATCTCCAGGGCAGGGAGGGCAAAAGCCGGCGTGCCCATGAAGAGAATGCGTGGTTTGGTGATCATTTTATATCCTTATCGGTTTTTGTAACCTATATGGAATTAAAAAGAATGTGTCAAGAATTACAGTGACCGGCGGTTTTTCCGGTAATTTCCTATTGTTAATTTTGATTTCATGTTTTATATTAATGACGAAAAATATAAAATCACGTCGGGTGGATATTTCACGAAAGGAGATGAAGCATGAAGACGTACGCCATTAAGTATGTGGAGTTGGCTGAACAACACGCAGGGAGGATGGCCAAAAGATGGGCAATGGACGTGCAAAACAATGTCCGGACAAAAAGATATAAAGAACTGGATGAAGAAAGCATTGTGAATCAGGGTGTAAAATTTTATCAAAATTTCAGTAAAATGTTTGCCGAAGATAAAATCGGTGAGGCCACATTAAAATATTTCCGCACCTATGCTCAGGAAAGTTTTAAAATGGGTATTCCCATGGATGAGGCGGTGTACGCGCTTATTCTTTTAAGAAGGCATGTCTGGTTGTATGCTGAATTCCAGACGATTTTCAGCTCCGGCATCGATCAGCGGCAGGCTTTGGATACTTTAAGCCGCACCATCCTGCTTTTTGATTATGCAGGGTATGAAGTGACCAAGGAATATCAGGAACTCATGAAAAAGGAAAAGGGCAAAAAATAAATCATTTCCGTTTCCCTATACGCATAGGTTTGGAGAGAGGAGAACAAAACATGGTAGAATATATTAAGCTGCTGGATGTGCTGGAAGCCAATATTGATGAAATATCGGGGCAATGGGCCGCCGCCGTCAAGAAAAACAAAAGAACCTCCCATTATCAGGATGTGCCCGACGAGAGGCTGGTGCTGCAGGCGATTAAATTTTACAGCCAGTTGAGGAATATGCTGGCTGCACCCAATCGTTATGACAAAGCGCAGGAATTCTTCATGCACTATGCAAGAACCTGTTACGAAATCGGCATTCCGCTGCAGGAATGCATTTATGCCTTAAACATGATGCGCCGCCACATGTGGCTCTATGCGGAATTTCAGGCGATTTTTATCAACGCCATCGAACACAATCAGGCCATAGACTCCGTGATGAGAGTTATGCTGCTCATTGACTATGCGGTATACGAAATCACGCAATACTATCAGGACCGCATTCGATTGGAAGCAAAACAGAAACTATAGCGTCCTATAAGGGTTCCCGGCGCAAACCAATCGGATCAACGGCAGCGGATGTTATCCGCTGCCGTTTTAGTATGTATGCAATGAAAGGCTGCTGCTATTATTATACGGATTAAAAATAAGGTGTCCACGCTGCCCCGGGATTTTCGTTTATTTCTGGCCGCTACCTTTGCCTTCGGCTTTTCTCAGAGCCTTGTCGATTCCACGTTTAATAACTTTCTGAATGAGACGTTTTTTATCAGCGACTGGCAGCGGGGTTTTCTGGAACTGCCCAGAGAGCTGCCTGGATTTCTGGTCGTCTTTTTTGCCGCGATTTTCTTTTTTTTGTGTTCCCGCAGGCTCGCTTTTGTGGCGAATCTCTTATGCGCTTTCGGTATCCTGCTGATCGGCTTCGGATCGCCGAGTTTCCCGGTGATGCTGATCTGGTTGTTTATTTTCAGCATCGGCCAGCATTTGTTCATACCGCTCAATCAGAGCATCGGCATGGAGCTGGCTTATGAAGGACAAAAGGGCAGAAGACTGGGACAGTTCAGCGCCGTGGCCAATCTGGCCATGATTCTTGGAAGCTTTGCCATTTTCCTGGGATTTAAATTCTTTCATCTCACTTTTCAAATATCCTATGCTATTGCATTTTTGGGATTTCTGACCGTTGCCGTTCTTTTATACAGAATGAAGAAAGATCAGCCGTATACCGCCCGGTCGAAATTTCAACTGCGGCGTGAATACAAACTATTTTACTGGCTGAATATCTTGTACGGCACGCGCAAACAGCTCTTTCTCACCTTCGCACCCTGGGTGCTGGTGACGGTTTTTCATCAGAAAACGCAGGTCCTGGCGACATTGTTGACCATTGGCGGCGTTCTTGGCATTTTTTTTAAACCGCTCATTGGATGGGCCATTGATAAACTTGGTGAACGATTCATCCTCACATCGGAAGCGGCGCTGCTGATAGTCGTTTGTCTTGGCTATGGTTATTCGCGGGTGTTGTTTTCAGAGACGACGGCTTTGTGGGTTACGTCCTCCTGCCTGATTGCCGATCAGCTCCTGTTGTCGGCGGGTATGGCAAGGGCGACCTATCTTCAAAAAATCGCCGTTCGTCCGGAAGACGTTACCCAGACGCTGACGATGGGTGTCACAATTGACCATATTTTTTCCATCTCCGTTGCGCTCCTGGGCGGTCTGATCTGGGTAAAATGGGGTTATCAGTATGTCTTTCTGCTGGGAGCGGCCATTGCCGTCTTGAACTTTTTTTCGGCATTGCGAGTTAAAACAAAATAAAATTTGATTTGAAACTGGAATCACATGAAGTTTTCCGGATCGACGTCTATAATAATCTTCACCGTGCTCGTGGCGTGTTTTTCCAGAAGCCCGGCGGCGATGGCATGCATCAGCTTCCCGTCGTTTCCCTTGATCATCATTTGCCGGCGGTATTCTCCCCGGATTTTGGCCAGTGGCGATTCGGCCGGGCCGACAATTTCCACAGCGTTTCCATGTTGCGCGCAAAGTTCTCTGGCGTTCCGGCCCAGTTCCTGCGCCGTTTGATGAAGGACGGCTTGCTTGGCCGACGACAGACGGAGGTTGATGATCCGTCCAAAGGGCGGGTACTGGAGAGCCTTGCGAAATTCAATTTCCTCTTCGTAGAAAGATGGATAGTCATGGCCGCGCGTATGACGCAGAGCGTAATGCTGCGGATTGAAGGTCTGAATGATGACGCGCCCGGCCTTGTCGCCCCTTCCGCCGCGCCCCGCCACCTGGGTCAGCATCTGAAACGTTTTTTCAGCCGCCCGGAAATCCGGCATGTTGAGCGACGTATCGGCTGAAATGACGCCGACCAGGGTGATGGAGGGGAAATCATGTCCCTTGGTGATCATCTGAGTTCCCACCAGAATGTCTATTTTCTTTTGTTCCAATGCGTGAAGAATTTTTTCCTGCGAGCCGCGGCGGGCCGTGGTGTCGGAATCCATCCGGCTGATGCGCGCTTCGGGAAACAGGCTTTGCAGTTCGACCTCCAGTTTTTGCGTGCCCGTGCCGTAATTGAGTATTCGACTGCCCCGGCACTTGGGACACAGCGGCATGGCCTTCTGGCTGTAATCGCAGTAATGGCATTTGACGACGTTTTCCGCCAGATGGCTTTTCAGGGAAACGGCGCAGTTGGGGCAGGAAAAGTTATAGCCACAGTCGCCGCAGACCAGAAAAGTGTCATATCCGCGTTTATTGAGAAAAAGCAGCGCCTGTTCCCCGCGTGCCAGAGTTTCCTTAAGAGCTGCAATCAGCGTATCGGACAGGATCGGCGTCTTGCCGTGCCTTTCCTTTTGCGTCTTCATATCGACGATATCGATTCGGGGCAGGGGTTTATTGTTGACCCGTCTTGTCAATTCCAGATGAGCGTATTTTTTCGTCCGGGCATTGTAGAAAGTGCGCACGCCCGGCGTTGCCGATCCGAGCACACAGGTGGCGTTGGAAAATTTTGCTTTGACAACAGCCAGATCGCGGGCATGGTAGCAGAGCCGGTCGTCCTGTTTGTAGGATGCGTCATGCTCTTCATCAACAATGATTAATTTCAGATCAGGCAGCGGGGCGAACAGAGCGGAGCGTGCGCCGATGACCAGGTTGATCCGCCCGCGCCGGATTTGCCGCCACTGATCGTAGCGGACACTCTCGGCGATGCCGCTGTGAATGACGGCGATTTTATCGGAGTCGAACCGGCCGGTGATCCGCGCGATCAATTGCGGCGTGAGCGCGATTTCGGGAACCAGATAAATCGCCGATCCGCCCATCTTCAAAACATAATCAATGGCGCAAAGGTAAACTTCCGTTTTTCCGCTGCCGGTGACGCCGTGCAGCAGAACAGGTTTGAAAGTCGCGCTGCTTGTGAAGCGGCAAATATTTTCGAGAGCGTTTTTTTGTTCATCATTGAGCAGAATGTCCGGACTGGGCCTTGCCAGGGTGGAATTCATCGAGGTTTTGCGGATGACTTCTTCATCCCTGACGCTCAGAGCGCCTTTTTCCATAAGTTTTTTTACGACGACGGCGGTTGCGCTGGTCGCCGCCATCAGAGCGTGAAGTTCCGCCGGTCCTGAATTTTTGAGATAATCAACGACGGTTTTTTGCCGGGGCGTCAGTTTTAACTGATCGGCAACGGAATCATTCAGCAGGATGATCTTTTGTGTCAAAATGCCCAACTGCTTTTTTTCCCTTTCCCTGACGCGAACCAGCCCGTCCAGGTGCAGGGTGCGTGCAATCGAGGCGGCGTTTTTCAGGTTGGATTTTTTAATGAGCTCGCTTAAAGCCAGACCGTGCGGATGGGCATGAACGATGTCCAGCAGTATTTTTTGCAAGGGCGTCGGTTTTGCATCTGCAGGCGCAGGGATGGGAACGATCCATTGAAAGTCTTTTTTACCCGATCCGGCGGGAATCAGTTCGGCAAGGGTTTTTCCCAGCGGATAGATAAAATAATCGGAAATCCATTTATAAAATTTCAGATCCTGTGCGTCGAAAAACGTTTCTTCGTCAAGGATTTCACTGATGGTTTTGACGTCTTTCAGTTTGCTGGAAGATACGATATCAATAATAAAGCCGGTTAGCTTTCTGCGGCCGAACGGCACGAAAACGCGCTTGCCGGTCTGGACGGCGGACTGAAGATTGGCCGGGACTCCATAGGTGAAGAGTTTATCGGCCGGAATGTTGAGGGCGACATTTACAAACATGATGCTTTGTTATCACCTTTGATGTAAAAAAGAAATATCGGACGGGGGGAATATGGCCATAAAAAAACCCCGGCTTGCGGGGCTTTTTGGGGCTATATTCAGCGTTTATTCACCTTTAAGTTTTTCTATTTTTTCCTGCTTGGTTTTGCAGTCGATGCATTCGGTAGTGACCGGTCTGGCCAACAGTCTTTTTTCGGAAATCGGTTCGCCGCAGGATTCGCACACGCCGTATGTTCCGTCGTCGATTCTTTTAATGGCTTCCTGCATTTTGACAATGAGTTTGCGCTCACGGTCGCGGATGCGCAACTCAAAATTACGGTCGGATTCCAGCGAGGCACGATCATTGGGATCCGGGAAATTTTCCTTGCCGTTGTTGGTCATTTCCGAGACGGTTTTGCCTGCCTCACTCAGCAGTTCATTGATTTTCTGGGTCAGCAGTTTGCGGAATGCCTCCAGTTTTTCCGGCTTTAAAGTCGTTTGTTTTTCCAATGACGCCACTCCTTTACAATGTAGTGTTGAGATGATGCCCTTTTACCTAATGGTACTATGTTTGTAAAGCAAAAAAAATCATCCTGAAAAACTGAGAGAAAAAGCCGTTCTTC
>DNYQ01000225.1:0-1495 GCA_003506745.1 Syntrophaceae bacterium | reverse complement strand
TCAATACATTCTAGGGCTGCAAGCACTTCCGCCCGTTCCTGCTCGGATACAAGCGGTCTCTTTTCTCCCTTGATTGACCGCACGGAGGCGTCACTGTTGAGAGCCAGAATCAGGGCATCCGCTGTTTTTTTTGCTTCCTTTAAATAACGGACATGGCCCACGTGCAAAATATCGAAACAACCGTTGGTGAAGGCAATCTTTTTCCCTTCTTTTCTCAGTATTTCAAGCTTATCTTTGAGCATCTTTCTGTCCAGAATCTTATTCATGATGACTCCTTAAGTTAAAGCACCCTGGCCAGTGTTACGGCTGCCACCCGTTTTGCGCCGGCCTGGACCAGCGTTTTGGCGCATTCGTTAATCGTGGTGCCGGTTGTGTAAACATCATCCACCAGGATTAAATTTCTGCCTTGAATCTTTTCCGGCAAACTTGCGATAAAAGCGCCGGAAATATTTTTTCCCCTTTCATTTTTATCCAAACCTGTCTGTGTTAAAGTCAATTTGCTCCTTTTTAGCAAGGAAAAATCGATAGGTACGCCATGTTTTTTCCCCAGGGCTCGGGCCAAAATGAGCGATTGGTTAAAACCCCTCTCGCGTAACCGCTTGATATGCAAAGGAACGGGGACAATGGCATTAAAAATACCCCATTCCAGATCCTCAAAATCAAAATCGGACAGGAGCCTTGCCAGTGCGGCGCCTGTCGTGATGTTGCGTCCATACTTGAATTGGTGGATCGCGTCAAGAATGACGCCATCATAAGCAACAGCGGCACGGGCGGATGTGAACCAGGGTTTGTTTTCCATGCAGGAGCCGCACAGATGGTCCCCGGAAGGCGAGTCGGGAAAGATGATACCACAAACCGGACAATGACTGCCGGTGAGAAAGGTAATTTGGCCCCGGCATTCGGGGCAGAAGCACTCCGGGGGGGAAGAAGGGAGAACCCGCAAGCACGCAAGGCATACGGTTGGAAAAATCACATCGGATATTTCGGAAAAAAACCCATTTAAAATCAAGCCATATCCTTGGTTAATTTTTTTATCTCCGTGGCGTTTTCGTCAATTTCCATGCGGGGCGCGTCCCACAAATCCTCCAGCCCGTAGAAGGAACGGGCCGATTCCTGAAAAACGGATATGACCACATCATCATAATCCAGGAGAATCCATTCCGCATTTGTTTTGCCTTCCACGCCCAGCGGCTGGATGTTTTCTCTTTTCAGATACTCCTGGATCGCGTTGGAAACAGCCTGCACCTGCCGGTCGGTGGCGCCCGAGCAGATCAGCATATAGTCCGTAAAGGAAGAAACCTCTTTAACATTTAAAACAACAATATTGTTTGCTTTTTTCTGCAAGACGGCATTGATGCATAATAAAAGCCGCCGCGCTGATTCATTTTTCTTGGCTGGCAAAGTCTTCTCCTTGAATAGGTGGTTTACATGAAAATGCCGGTAAGTGTCCGGATATTTTCATCATTCGTTGTGCCCGTGCCGGGCATGGAAGTTA
>DNYQ01000161.1:728-4008 GCA_003506745.1 Syntrophaceae bacterium | reverse complement strand
GTCCGCCGGGAGATGCTGCTTGATCATGCCAGGCGACAATGCGATTTTTTCCGTTGTTCTTGGCGTCATAAAGCGCCGTGTCCGCTCTTTGGAAAAGCTCTTTGGGGGACAGGGATTCGGTGTGATCGGTGAAAGCCACGCCGCCGCTGACAGTCATTTGTATCTTGCCGGGTCCGTCTCCGAATGTATGGCTGGAGCATAGCGTTGTTATCCTTTGTGCCAGATGGATTGCTTCGCTCAGGTGCGCATCGGGCATCAGCAAAACAAACTCTTCACCGCCGTAGCGGCTGACCAGGGTAGAGCCCCTCCGGACGTTATCCTGCATGAGTGCTGCGAATTGCCGAAGGACCTCGTCTCCCGCTAAATGGCCGAACATGTCGTTGACTTTCTTGAAATTGTCCAGATCAAAAAGAATAAGGGACAGACAGCCGTGGTTTCGCTTCAATTTTAAAAGCTCTTCCTCCACCCTGATTTCATAGAATCTGCGGGTGTAAAGGTTGGTCAGACTGTCGTGAATCACCCGGGCGAACAGCCTGGCGTTGTCCAGAGCGACGGCCAGCACCGTAGAGAGAATTCTCAACTGCTGCATCTCAAAGAAGGTGAGATGGTGCGTTTCGGGAATTTCGATCGTGGCCAGTCCGACAACATGAAAAGACGCGCCGATCAGCGGCAGGCACAAACACTGGTTGTCTCCGGGCCGGCCGTTTTCCGCCGGCAGGGGAATATCGTTTTCCATGACGAGCGGACAAATGGCGACAACTTTTTGAAGCATCATTTTTCCCGTAAGCGTTTCTTCGACCGGAAAAGAAATATTCGGATGAACGGATTTGTTTTCCAGAAAAATACCGGCGACGTCGAGATTTTCCTGTTTGTCGTCCAGGCACATGACGGCGACCCTTGTGCCTCGTGAAAAATCAGCCAGCGTTTCCAGAGCGATATCCGTCAAGATTTCCTTGTCGGTAAAGGCGGTGAGGAGCCGGGTTCCGAAATTGAGAATAAAGAACTGCTCGTCGAAATCGGAGCCCAGATCACAGGTCATAGACGCGTTCAACGGGAGATTTGTTGCGGGGGAAAGCCGGTTATTCATGTGCTGCCTTGTTGGTGTTTCATCTGCATCATGTTTCAAAGAAACGAAATGATGAAAAAGGATGGGGATGAATAAGAATTTCCTTTTCGCGCCGGAGTATAGAGAGGGAATGCCGGTATGTCAAAGAGAATTTTTCCGTCAGGGGAAAGAGGACGGGCGGAAGGCTGCACCCGGGATGCGCCCGGGTGAAAACAGCGCCCGGTTTTGCAGCGGCGGGTTTATACCACTGCAAGAATCTGGATATCGCAAACGTTTGTATAGGTCGGACCTGTTTTGAAAAGACACCCGGTGTCTTCGAAGAAATGATACGCGTCATTTTCCGCAAGACAAGCCGATGCCTTAGCCGAGATTGTTTTCATTTGCTCCATGAGCGCGGGCGTAACCAGGGCGCCGGCCGCGTCCGTGGGGCCGTCGCTGCCGTCCGTGCCGGCGGAGAGAAAAAAGATATTTTGAGAACCGGGGGATATCCGGTGCAGTTCAACGGCAAACGCCAGGGCCATCTCTTGATTCCTTCCGCCCTTTCCCTTGCCTCTGATGGTTACGGTCGTCTCGCCTCCCGCTAGGATGATCGCCGGTTTGGCCATGCCGGATTGGCCCGGATCAATGGCTTTGGCAAGCTGCGCAAAATAAGATCCTGCCCCGGAGGCCTCGCCGACAAGAGTCGTGCTGAGAATGCGCGCGTCATATCCCAGCCTTTCCGCGGTTTTCCGCGCCGTGTTTACGGCCAGCGTGTTGTTTCCCAAAATGATATTGACGGTATTGCAAAAGACCGGGTTGTCCGCCTTGGGTGTTTCAGGAATATTTCCTTTTGCACCCCGGACAAGATGGTCCTTTACAGCCTGCGGGAGTTTATCCTCAAGGGCATATTTCCGGACAATCGCCAAGGCGTCCTGAAATGTTGTGGGATCGGGCGCGGTAATGCCGGATGCGATGGTGTCGATTCTGTCGCCGATCACGTCCGACAAAATCAGGTTGATGAGTCTTGCTGGGCTTGCGATCCTGGCCAGTCCCCCGCCTTTTACTTTGGAAAGATGCTTGCGGATGCAGTTCATTTCATCAATATTCGCGCCGGAGGCCAGCAGGGCTTTGGTGGCCCGCCGCTTATCTTCCAGGCTGATGCCGTCCGCCGGCAGGCACAACAAAGAAGAGCCTCCGCCGGAAATGAGGTTGATGATCAGGGTATGATCGTCGGCCGCAGCCGCCATTCGCGTCAGGAGGCGGGCCCCTTTCAGGCTGTTTTCATCGGGGACGGGGTGGCCCGCTTCCAGGACTTGAATTTTTCCAAGCTCCCGTCCATGACCGTATTTTGTGATGATGAATCCCGCGGCAAGTTCATCTCCCAAAACGTCCTCCATGGCGAATGCCATACGGGCCGACGCCTTGCCGATGCCCAGGACGATGACCTGCCGATAGCGGGAAAGGTCTTCAGAAATCTCTGCGCCCCCGCCGTGGATCGTGAGCTGCCGGCCGTCTTTTTGTATGCAAGACGAAATCAGGCCTGCCGGATCAACGGCCTTTACGCCGTCCCGGTAAATATTTTTCAGATCGTCAATAGGATTCACGGTATCCCTTCCCTGTGCGATGTTTTATCGGGTTGTTGCGCCGCTCAAACGGATAGGGTTTGGGCAACAGCCCTTTATGTCACTACCCTCAATTTAGCCTGAAATGTCAAGGATTAATCATGGATGTCATTGTAATCAAGGCTGACATCGTTGCCGACCATCCGATCGCGCCTTACGATGACGCGGCGGCCATCGTCAAAAGCAAATCGCGTATTGCGGTCGCCGAGTGCTTTTGCCGCAAAGCCGTAAGTCTGTATGGAAAGACCTGCAAACATCCCCTCGAAACGTGCCTGCAGTTTGAAACTTTTGCCGATTATTACGTGGAAAACAAAATGGCGCGCTACATCAGCGCCGATGAGGCGCTGGCCATCCTGAAGCAAAGCGAGGCGGAGGGTCTGGTTCTCCATATTTTGAATTCCCGGAAGGTGGAAGCCATTTGCTGCTGTTGTTCCTGCTGCTGCGGCCTTTGTGTCACCACCTGTCCCACCGGGGCGCTTGCGCTGGCTAAAAAACCGGACGACCATCTCTATACGCCCCCGCCGACCGTCTATGATACCTTTGCCCGGATGAGCCGGGAGAAAGTCGAACAAACTTTAGAATGATCATAACACTATGAATTAGTTCACAAAAC
>DNYQ01000161.1:0-720 GCA_003506745.1 Syntrophaceae bacterium | reverse complement strand
CCGAGAAGCCAAAAGGGATTGTGGTCTCCGATTATAACACAGAAGGCGCGGCAAAGGTGGCCGCGGAAATCGGCGGACTTGCCGTAACGGCGGATGTGGGTAAAGAGGCCGACATCAAAAATTTGGTGGACATCGCCACCCGGCAATACGGCCCGATCGATCTGTTCTGTTCAAACGCGGGGATTCCGGCGCCGGGCGGCGCCGAAGCCCCTGATGAGATGTGGCAGCGCTCGTGGGATATTCATGTCATGGCCCATGTCTATGCAGCCCGCGCCGTTTTGCCGTCCATGATCGAGCGCGGCTCGGGATACCTGCTCCAGACAGCCTCGGCCGGAGGATTGCTCACCACATTAGGTCAGGCCCCTTACGCCGTTTCCAAGCACGCCGCCGTGGCGTTTGCGGAATATCTATCGATCACCCATGCCCGCCAGGGCATTAAGGTCAGCTGCCTTTGTCCTTTCGGCGTGATATCCGGAATGCTTCCGGAAGATGCAGAGGGTGTTGGAAAACTCATTTTGAAAACAGCCATAACGCCGGAAGCGTGCGCCGACTATGTGGTGACGGCTCTGGACAAGGAGGAGTTCTTTATTTTTCCCCACCCGGAAATTCTTGAATATTTCAAAGCCAGAGCCAATAACCATGAGCGCTGGCTGCACCACATGCGCAAAGAGCAGGAGCGTTATATCGGCTAAGAAAAATACAGAAAGGAATGAATGATGA
>DNYQ01000303.1 GCA_003506745.1 Syntrophaceae bacterium | reverse complement strand
GTCACAGCCGCCGCATTGAAACTCGTCGCATTTAACAATGATTCCAGGTCCGCCTTGGATGTCCAGTCCGTCAAAACGCTTGTGGATTATGTTCTCGGCTCAAAATCCGGCAAAGAAGTTACTCTACCGCAAATCCAAAACACCACCGGCGCTTATTACGAATATGACACAAAAATCGGTTTTCCCGATTTTCTGCAATACTCTTTCAGCGGTCAAATCCCTCTGGTCATCACAAGCCCGGCATCATTGCGCTACTCTCAATGGAGCAGTCTTCAAGGCAAATCCCGTAAATTACCGGGCAGATGGAAACCGCTCGCGCATGACGGAAAACCGGTCATCATTCGCGGCACACAGCGCGACGGGATCACACCGGACCAGACGACGGGCGTGTATTATGAATATGATTTAAAAAGAACCCTTATCCTTCTTCATTTCAATGAACAGCAGGTGCTTGTTTCCATTTCCAAGCAAATGAATATATCCGATGTCGGTAAAAAAGGTTTCATCCTGGGCAACGATGACGACTGGAATTACTATTATTCAGGCGAAACCGGATCAGCCCAAGCAGGCCTGGGCTGGGTAAAATCCTACATCTACGACTATTTTTCCGTGGCGGTTTATACCGAGTCCTCCTCATCACCCGCTACGGTCAGGGCAGGTATTTTTCAGTGGATTCGGGCCGGATGGTCCGGAATTAATTTTGTCCAGGCGGAACATATCATTAAAGGAATGAAACGCCATTCCAAAAATTTAAAATCAATTCTGGAATCCCCGAATCTGCCTCCGCCTGAACAAATAGCCGCAACGTATCAATGGCTTTCTTCCCTGCCCCCAAATGAATTAGTTGCAAAATACACGGCCCTGCAGCAGGCGCGACTGGTCCTGGCTGTGACCAGCGGCAAAATCAAATCCCCTGAAACAAAAAAGCCGAACGCCCTTGCCCATCCGCCCAAAGAACAAATCATTGACGCCCTGATGCTGGAATATCTGAAGATTGCCCTTGGTAAACCGTCCTTGATTAATAAGCAAATTGTTTTAGGCATGAATTGATGATTCAGAAACCGGCACGGAGGTGCTGTTTCATAACATCCGTCATCTGCTTCCACATCTGACCGCCAACGCTGTCCTGGTCAATCATCAAATGATGGGAAGCGCCCCCGCCGACATCGTTGTCTTTCCGCACAAGATAAACCTGCCAGTGGTTAAGTTTTNNGGCATCAGGGCTTTCAGCAGGTAGCTTTCCATCGTGATACTTAAGGCCGGCGCAAACAAAACCATACGGTCATAAAACACATCAGGATGCATCAGGATAAGATCGCACGCCATCAGGCCCCCCAAGGAATACCCGACAAAAAAGACGGGCACTTTTTTTCTCAACGCCCTTTCCCTGACCTGCAGATAAGCTTGATAAACTTCGGTCATCCATAATCGGTACGTCACAATTTGAAACGACTCCAGCCTCGCCTCGGCGGCGGATAGATTTTGCTTCTTAAGATAGTTGTTGCCATGGCCGCGCAGGGACAGGTTCAGAGCATCAATGCCCGCATCGTTGAGTTCAAGGGTGATTGCGTGCATTCTTGCCGGATTTAAATTGAGCCCGTGTACAACCAGTGCGACCCCTTTAACTTTTTTTGTCCTTTTTATCTTGAGCCATTGAGCGGAATCATCTTGCCTGCTGAAGACTTTTTCCAACGACAATATCGGTTCGGAAGCTTTTTCACCAAACAGTGAATAAATGAAGACAGCAATGGATGCCGTTAATAAAATGAATATAATGAGAAGACGTTTGGAAATCATTGATGACTTATCGCCGTCTGATGTTTTATAGTGGACTGCACCGCTAAATGATTTGTC
The DNA here is from genome assembly GCA_003506745.1 of Syntrophaceae bacterium. Taxonomy (GTDB): domain Bacteria; phylum Desulfobacterota; class Syntrophia; order Syntrophales; family Smithellaceae; genus UBA8904. The sequence continues at coordinate 12,025 of DNYQ01000303.1, read as the reverse complement.
TATATTAAAGGTTGTCAGCGACTCAGAAGAACCTTCACTCTTCGCCTGACCAGGATGGGCAAATAATTCCGCACTCTCGCCACACTGCCCAGAAAAGCCAATTCCTGCTCATAAACAGGCACCACCTGATCCACGGGCAGATTAAAATAGCCGGAAAGATCTTCGATGATCTGATGATGCATATGCTGTTCCATCTCATCATTGGATATACTCGCGTCCATACGATTCCTCTCTCCTGCGACAAAGCGCTCTCCGGAAAAGAGATTTACCGGACATATGTTTCTGTTTGATGAATACCATGTTTCAATTGCATTAAGATAGCCGGGTGGGTTCACGTCATCACAACTTAACCGCACGGTCATCACATTGTCACCTTGATTTGATTTCATGCGTAAAAATAAATCTTGAAGAGAATAGAAATGAACCAGACGATCGACAGCGCCTCCGAAGACATCACCCCCTGGGATCGCAGCACATTTGAAAAACTCATTGCGGTTGATTTAACGCCGTATCAGATCCAAAGAATCACAACGCCTGTGAACCGCTTTGAAAAAGAACAGGCCGTTCTGGCCATTCACTGGCATCCGGAAAATGTTCCAATGGAATTGGTCAGGAAAAGGTTTGGCATCATGTATCCTCATTTGAATGAATATCTGGTCATTCCGACACAACATAACGAGATCCTGACATACGGTGACTACGCCGGGGCGGAAGTCGATTGCCGGGCTTCGGCATTTAACCGGAAAGTACAAATCCTGATTCATTTTGAAAAAAGCCGGATAGCTTCCGCGACCAAATTACAAAAGATGATCGATCACACCGGCAGGTACCGTGCAGGTCAGTTCAGAGATTTGCTCAATTCATTCACCGATCTGCATCTGCATAAACGATTGGAGGAAGCAGCCATTAAAACAGGCGTGGAAATCGATATTGTCCGATTCGCCTGCATTCAAGCCGGCAAACTGCAAACCCTGATAAAAGTTTATTCGGACACGGACAGCATCCCGGAAATATCCTTAAAAAACAAACTACTGATCAACTATTTGAACTGCCAGAAAGAACATTATGATGCTCATACTATCGACCGGGTCGTCATCTTTGCTCTGGCGGTCAAGGAAGTCGTCAAGCGGCGCTTTCCCCTAGATTATTTTTATGAAGTTGAGGACGTCATCGCAGAAGTCCGGGGATTGGGCGGATGCGTCGCGATTCCCCATCCGGAGCAGTTCTGGCCCATACTCCTTGCCGACTATGACGTGGACGGATACGAAGTCTGGAATCCCCAGTCCCGCGAATTCACGGAGTTCCTCATCCAGACAGTAACCCGGAAAAACCAGTCGCCCGCCGCAAGCAAGCGCCCGCTTTTGATTTTCATGGGGGATGATACACACTTAAGCGAAAAACTGCTCGACGAACAGGCCCAGAATCCTGATAAGGCCGCACGAGAAATTGGCTATCAGCCGGCCTGGAAGGATCCGGCGATCCGCAAGGCGCTCGACAGCATGGGGATCGACAAGCAAAAAATCATTCGGGATTACAAAAGCCGGTTAAAGGGGTAAACATATGGAAAGCAAAAACTCAGAAAAAAATTTTCAGCATGAATCCATTGAAGACCGTGACTCGGTCATCAAATATCTGGAGATGCTGAGCGACGGATTCCGCAAAGGCGAAATCGAGTTTTGTTCCGACCGCGAAACGATTATACTGAAACCATCCCATCTGGTAAATCTTGAAATCAAAGTTAAAAATCAGCAGCAGAAATCAAAATTGTCTCTCAAAATCTCCTGGAAAGGACAACCCCCGCAAAAGAAGGACAAGGGGCTTTTGATTCGTACACACCATGAGTAACGTCCGACTGTTTAACTTTGAAGGATTGAACGAGAATTTTTCTTTCCTGGTGCTGAAAATTCATCAGCAACTGGAAGATACGCTGATTGCTCTGCAGCACGTGGATGGTTTTATTCCGGAACGGATGAACAACCGCGAGGATTATATCAATAACCTCAAAATCATTATTGAACGAAAAAGCTACAAGAGAATGTTCAAAGCGCGCTCGGAAGAGGACCGCATCATCCGTATCATGGGGTCGCTCAACACGGTCACCTCCAACATGGAAGAAATCGGCGATTATCTGATGAATATCGTAACCCAGACGCGCTATTTTCAGGACCGTACGTTTCTGGGCCAATACAATTACCAGGCTTATTTTCACGAAATCGTCGTTGCGCTGGATCTGATCAACGAGAGCATTCTCCAGGGCAAAATCAAGGACGCCCTGCAGATTTGCCAGGCGGAAATCAAGATTGACAATCTGTTCAAAAATGATTTTGCGGCGCTGCTGATCACGATGAAGGAAACTCAGAAAATCGGCGACGCCATTACAACCTTCAACATTCTGCGCTATCTGGAACGGATCGGCGATTCCCTGCTTAACATCGGTGAGGCCATCATTTCCGCTTACGCCGGAACACGCCTGAAATTGTTTGAATACATGGCGATCAAGGACAGCCTGCGCCGCGATACAGGCGAATTCCTCTTTCAGGGCATGGACGTGGAAACAAAATCCGGGTGCCGCATTGAAAAGATCGTCACCAACGGCGACGCCCGTGAAAATCAGGAAGTCATTTTCAAGGAAGGCAACCTTGCCAAAATTCAGCAGGAAAAGGATAAAATAGAGCAATGGCAATCCGTCAGATCCGGGCTGACGCCGAAAGTCTTCGGATTTGAATATCTTAACAACAAGGCCTTTATCCTGCTGGAATATATCGGCGGCTTTAATTTTCAGGAAATTGTTTTGAGTCAGAATCAGACATTGCTCGATAAAGCGTTTGGCCGCCTTAAGCAGGTCACGCTTGATGTTTGGGAAAAAACCAGGCAACCGCAACCGGTCCATGCCGATTTTATGGGCCAGTTGAAAAAACGCCTTCCCGACGTTTATGAAGTGCATCCGAAGCTGATCACGCCTTCCCTTGCCATCAATACGCTCAAACATCCTTCGCTGCCCGACCGCATCGCCATGGCGGCACAAATCGAACAGACGCTCGCTGCGCCTTTCAGCGTGTTCATCCACGGGGATTTCAACACGGACAACATTATTTATAACGAAAAGGAAGACCGGATTGTTTTCATCGATCCGCATCGTTCCGCATACACCGACTATGTTCAGGACGTATCCGTCTTTCTGGTCTCCAATTACCGCATCCCTATCCTGGATGCGCAAATACGGGAGAGTCTGCACGGAATCATCCATGATTTTTATACTTCTGCCCGGCAATTTGCCGAAACCAATGGCGACAGCACCTTTGACGCGCGACTGGCTCTGGGGGTCAGCCGGTCGTTCATTTCTTCAACGCGTTTCATTCTCAAAGAGGACTTCGCCAAGGCGATGTATCTCCGGGGCGTGTATTTACTGGACAAATTTTTGGACCACAATGGGCGTCCCTGGGCCGACTTCAGATTGCCCGAAGATGTCTTTATTTATTGAACGGGAGCGGACTTATGATCAAAATCGGCGTGATGGGTGTCACCGGAGGCTGGTCCTCCGAACTGGTGGCAGATGAGGTGGAAAAACAAACAGGGTATCGACTGTTGATGGAAACCGACCGGCTGTATTATGACGCGGATTGCAACAGTGTCTTCTTCGGCAAGGTCAACCTTCAGGATCTTGATGGTCTCATTCTCAAGAAAATCGGAGCGCGTTACAGTCCGGATCACCTGCAAAGATTGAGTTTGCTGAGATTTCTGGCCGATCGGGGCCTGCCCGTCTTTTCTCATCCCGACGCCGTCAGCCGCTGCATCGACCGGTTGAGTTGCACGTTGACGCTGCGTATGGGCAATATTCCCATGCCCCCGACCACGCTGACGGAAGACCTGGACATCGCCCTGGCCGCCGTGCGCGAATATGGACGGGCAGTGTTTAAACCGCTGTTCACCTCCAAGGCACGCGGCATGCAAATCCTCGACGACACGCTGCCGGACCTGAAAGAGAAAATCATTAAATTTAAACTTATGGGCAACAACGTTCTCTACATTCAGAAGATGATTCCCATTCCCGGCCGTGATCTGGGCGTTGTCTTTCTTCGGGGGAAATACATCGGCGCCTATGCCCGCGTCAAGAACGGTCAGTCCTGGAATACGACCACAGCCAACGGCGGCTCTTATCAGGCCGTGGAACCGGCGATTCAGATCATCGATATGGCCAGGCGCGCCCAGGCGCTTTTCGGACTGGACTTCACCTGTGTTGATGTCGTGGAGGCCGAAGACGGCCCATTGGTATTTGAAGTATCCGCGCTGGGCGGATTTCGCGGACTACAGGAGGCTCAGGGCATCAATATGGCGGCCCTCATTGTCAAACAGGTTCTGGAGAGTATCCATCATGAAAAAGACTGATACCATTGCGGACATTGCCGACGGGCTGCTCACGCGCTACCCCGCCTGCGCAAGCCTTTATCTGAAGATGGGCAACGCTGCAATCGACGTGCGCTCCAACTCGTTGGCCCTCCTGACGGAGCTCAACTTGCACTTTAAGGAATTCATCGGCCCGAAAAAAAGCACGGACATCACTATTTTCGCGCTGGAAGGCAAACCGGAACCGATACCCTTTATTCTGAGCGAAAAGCAACCGGACCCGGGCAAAACCAAAATCAAGGAAGAATTCATTGACCTGGAATCGGGTCGGATTGTCCGCAAGCGTCTCACCGGAATGATGCTTTTTTTTGACAAAACGCACCATGTGGCTTTCGGTCCCTGCCTGGCTAATGTCAATCAGGTTGTCAATTTCATCAATAACCGGTTTATCGAATGGATGCTCAAGCAGAATAGCCTGCTGGCGCATGCGGCCGGCATCGTAGCACAGAACCGGGGATTGGCACTGGCGGGTTTTTCCGGAAGCGGCAAATCGACGCTGGCGTTGCAACTGCTTTGCAGCGGCGCGACCTTTGTCAGCAACGACAGGCTTTTGATCCAAAGACACCCCGACGGTCTCAAGATGTACGGCATTCCCAAACACCCCCGCGTTAATCCAGGCACGATTCTGTCACTGGACTTTCTGCACGGCATCATGACCGACAAAGACCGCGAAGCGGCCTTGAAAATGGAAACGGACGCCCTGTGGAATCTGGAAAGTAAACATGATGTCATCGTTCACGAGCATTTCGGACCCGATAAATTCAAGCTGGCCGCCCCCATGCACGGCCTCCTGATTCTCAACTGGAAAAGAACGCCCCAGCCGCTTGTCATTACCGAAATCGACATCGCCGTCAGACGTGATCTTCTGGATGCCTTCATCAAATCGCCAGGCCTGTTCTTCCTGCCTGATGCGGATGAACCTGCGCCGGATTTTTCCGCTGAACGCTATATCGCAATGCTTTCGGGGTGTCGTGTGTTTGAAGCAACAGGCGGCGTGGATTTCGCCGCAGCGGTGCGGTTTTGCCGTCATTTTTTAGGTTTAGACACAGGTTCAAAAGAAGACCTGCGCGTCAGAGCCCGAATCGACAGGATTGAACATAATGCTTTTAACCGTGTGAAATGATGAAACGATCAATAAAACAGCCTCCTGCAACACAAAGTGTCCTGATCCGCCGGCATGTGCGCGTACCCGACCCGGTCAAGGCAACGCGTTACGCCCGTTCTCCGGAACTGGGGCCCAAACTGCTTTTTTTCAGCGGCGGCACAGCCCTCAAGCGGACGTGCAAAAGCTTGATTCAGTATACGCACCATTCATGCCATATTATTACCGCATTCGATTCCGGCGGGTCTTCCGCCCAGATCCGCAAGGCGTTTTCCATGTTGTCAATCGGCGACTTGCGCAACCGTCTCATGGCGCTGGCTGATCAGACGGTCAAGGGCAATCCGAGTATCTATGAGCTTTTTTCCTACCGGCTGTCTGCAGACCAGCCATCCGGTATGCTCCTTAAAAAACTCGAAAGCATCGCCGGGGGACACGACTCGCTGGTGGACGGCATCCCGACGCCGATGCGCGACATTATCTGCAATCACCTGCAGCATTTTCTGACGGTCATGCCGGATGATTTCGATCTGCGCGGCGCCAACATCGGCAATCTGATCCTGACGGCAGGGTATTTGATGAATCACCGCCAGATTGACACCGTCTTGTATCTGTTTTCCCGCCTCATCGAAGCTCGCGGACAGGTGCGTCCCGTCATCACGGAAAATTTGCACATCGGCTGCGAACTGAAGAACGGCGCGGTAGCCATCGGCCAGCATATCATCACGGGCGGCTTCCCCCGCGAACAGAAAAGCCCGGTAAGAAAACTGTTTTTAAGCGCGTCGGGAGACTCACGGCAGCCGGTTGATGCGGAAATCAACACGGCAACTGTGGCGTGTATCCGTCAGGCGGAAGTCATCTGCTATCCAATGGGCAGTTTTTTCACCAGCGTTGCGGCAAATCTGCTGCCCCGGGGCGTCGCCTCTGCGGTCACAGCCAACCTTTGTCCGAAGATTTATATTCCCAACACCCTGGCCGATGATGAACAGTTCGGTATGAATTTGGGCGACGCCGTAGAAATGCTGGCGGACTGCCTGAACCAAAACAGCCGGCCCGCCGATCCCCGGGAATATATCAACCTGATCCTGATCGACTCGGCCCAGGCGAAGTACCCTTACGATCTGGAACTTGATCGCATCCGGCTCATGGGAATCGATGTTCTGGATACGCAGTTGGTAACGCCGCACAGCTTCCCTTACATCGATCCGGAGCGCCTGTGCCGCGTGCTTTTGTCATTTACCTGAAAAAGCCGCAAAAAATAAGGAGGATTTCATTATGTCGAACAAAAAAATAAAGATTAAGGTCGTGGCGTCCGTCAGCAGCATTATCGGTCGACTGGAAGATTTGATCGAATCGCTGAAAAAGAATTACGTCACCATTATATCACCCGACAAAGCGCTGATCCTTCAACCACAAGATCCCATCCGGTTGGATATGGAGGCACAGACCAAACCGCAAAAACCGGGCTCCCGCCAGCAACTATCCGTCAAGCTCAAGTGGCAGAGGAAACCGGAAACGTGGCAAACCATGATCAATACCCCGACTCAAAAACCGGCCGGCCCATCCACAGAAGCAACCTGCCGCATGGCAGATCCCGAGCCGCCCCGTCCGGAAAAACCCGCTCCGGCGACTGTTCTGGATCCGGACATGTCTTTCGGGCTTGCTCCAAACGAAGTTCAGGCGCAGGAAAAACCGCTGAAAAAAATCCAGCGCCGGAAGAGCGCGATGCCGCAGCGTCGGAAAAGCCGCGTCTGATCAACGGATGTCCCCGGAGTATCACCTCCGGAAAATCATACCATTAAATAACAAGGAGGAAACAACACATGAGTAATTCGAATCTGAAAATCAAGTCAACATTGAACCGTCTGGAAGTCGTCAATCATCTGGAACAGCTTGTCACATCCCTTAAGGCGGGAACCGTCTGTATTCAAAAGGGCGATAAAACCGTCACGCTCAAACCCTGCGATCCGGTCACCTTTGAACTGGAGGCTGAGGGCAAGCTGGAAAAGGACAGCCTGCGCGAGAAATTATCGATCGAATTGAAATGGAAGAAAAGCGAGGCCGTGCCTGAGATCGAAGAGACGTTCGTGATTTCTCATCAGGTTCCGACGCAGGATGATGCTTGCTGAAAAGGAGGTTGCTTCTCCTTTGCGATCATGACAAAGGAGAAGCAACCGGATAAACATATGATTGAATATTACAAATTGCAAAACAACAAACTCATTCCCTGCCATCATGAACAGGGGCAGGTCTTTGTGGTAACATCTCCGGATGAGAGTGAAAAATTACTTCTGACGGATTATTATCAGATTGACGAGCACACCCTGAGTTCCGCGCTGGATCCGGATGAACTGGCTCGTCTGGAAAAAGAACCGAGCCACTCGGCTATAATCTTTAAAATCCCTATCCGCTACAATCCCGAGGAACTGGAATTCGCCGTTTCCTCCATCGGCGTGTTCCTGTTTAAGGAACGCCTCATCCTGGTGGCGCCTGAAGCTGTTGGACCATTTGCAGGCAAGACTTTCAGCAAATTAAACAGTCTGCCCGAAACCATGCTCAAGATCATCAGCCATTACATCAGCCACTATCTGGCTCATTTGCAGGTCATTGACCGGATATCGGATGCGCTGGCCGACAAAATCAGTTCCTCAATGGAAAACAAATATCTGCTCCAACTGTTTGCTCTGGAAAAGAGCCTGGTTTACTATCTCAACGCGTTGACCACCAACGGCATCCTGCTTGAAAAAATCAAGAAATGCGGAGAATCGCTCGGATTTGTCGCCGGCGACCTGGAACTGCTGGACGATATCATCATTGAAAACAGCCAGTCTTTCAAACAGGCAAAAATGTACTCCAATATTCTCTCCAGCATGATGGACGCCCGTGTGTCTATCGTTAATAATAATCTGAATATTCTGATGAAACGTCTCAACATTATCACGATCTCTCTCATGGCGCCGACGCTGGTCGTCAGCGCCTTCTCCATGAATGTGGCTATTCCCCTTCAAAGCCACCATTACGCGTTCTGGATCATTCTCTTTTTATCCGTTTTTTCCATGCTGGGCGTACTGCTGTTCTGGAAATTCAAAAAATAGGAGGTTCTATGAGCGACAAGGAAAAACATCTCTGTAAATTGAAGGACCCTATCAAAGAAGATTTCGAACAGTATCGCCAGCTCGTCAGGAACGCGAAGTTTGTCTGTATGAAATGCGGACGCGCCGCTCATGATGAGCGGCATTTGTGCAAGCCCGTCGTTCTGGAACCCTGAAGAAGTAAAAACACCTGCACAATTAATCGGCATGTGAGACACGGCTCGTCCGAATCCATGCCTGGGCGGACATTTGCACCGGATCCCACGGACTGGAGAGCGGCGGCGTATAACTGAGATCCAGATCGTTCAATGCCTCAACAGTTATGCCGTGATGAATGGCTGCGGCCACCGTATCGATACGCTTGGAAACCTCCGTGCCGTATGAGCCGATGATTTGCATACCCAAAAGCTTGCTTGTTTTTTTATCGCCTGTAATCCGAATATGAAGCTTTTCCGCATGAGGATAATAAAATTTATGATCCCAAGTGTCCATATCCACGGATAAAGGAGAAAACCCTTCTTTCAGAGCTTCATCATTTTTCAGTCCGGTCCGGACAGCCACCAGATTGAAAATTTTAACCGATTGGGTTCCCAGGGTTCCGGTGTATTTACGGTTGCCGCCTGCTGCATTTTCGCCGGCGATACGTCCCTGCTTATGGGCCGTGGTTCCCAGAGGCAGGTATGTATTTTTATCCAGTAGGCGATGATAGGTTTCCGCACAGTCGCCTGCCGCGTAAATATCCGTGATATTGGTCTCCATGCGTTGGTTCACACAAATGGCGCCCTTAACACCGACTGCAATTCCGGCGGATTGGGCCAGACGGGTTTCAGGCCGGCTACCTGTTGCTACCAGAACCATATCGGCGGTAATAGCATCCGTATCTGAACACACAGAAAGCTTTCCTCCTGATGATTCGATCTGTTTCACACTAAATCCGGTAAACACACGAACGCCGTGATTCTCCAATTCTGTCCGCACAATACCACCGAGACCCTGATCAAAGGTTGTGAGAACGGCAGGGGCAAACTCAACTACGGAAACGTCGAGACCCCGCCGGGTCATGGCATCGGCCATTTCCATGCCAATGTAACCCGCACCGATGATGACGATGGAGGCGGGACGACGAGTTGTGAGATATTCATGAAATGCAAAACCGTCCGTCATCCATCTGAGGAAGAAGACACCGGGGAGATCCTTACCCGGGAAATCAGGAACGAGCGATCTGGCTCCCGTGCTTATCACAAGCCTGTCGTAAGAAAAAGTCCGGATATGATCCGCCGAATCCGCGGCGACGATATGTTTCTGATCAGGCACAATGGATCTGACATGGTGCTGTGTCACAACTCTAATGCCTTCATTTTCAATCTCGCCGACAGGACGATGGGCCAGTGTTTTCCAGTCAGATACTTCATCGCTCAGGTAAAAAGGAAGACCGCAGATACTGAAATTAGGATATTGGTCCGCGAGGATCATGGTGACTTCCGTATCGCGTATTAATTCCTTAACACGAAGGCCTGCGCTGATTCCGGCATCACTGCCGCCGATAATGACAATTTTCCGGAAAGACATATTCCGCCTTGAAAAGAGGTTGGGTGCAAATTGAAAATAATCTTAAATTTTATATTCTCTTATTTGCTTCCGGCTTAAGAAACTGAAAGCGGCGCCAGAGGTCGGAAAAGCTTATCCTTTTTGTATCGGGAAAAATAAAATAACTTTTGTGCCTTGACCCAACTGGCTTTCGATTTCCATTTTTCCGCCGTGGGCCAGCATCAGGTGTTTGACAATCGATAGACCCAGACCCGTGCCGCCCAGTTCACGCGAACGCGTTTTATCCACACGGTAAAACCGTTCACCCAGACGTTGAATTTCTTCCCGGGGAATGCCCATTCCCGTATCACTGATCGACACAACAACACCGTCTGCTTTTTCTTCAGCGTCAATCGTTACCCGTCCGCCCTCAGGCGTAAATTTTAAGGCATTATCCAGCAAATTGACGAAAACCTGGCAGAGCCGGTCACGATCCCCCCTCACCCGCGGAATTTGTGCCTGCACTTGATTCTCAATGCGGATTTTCTTGACCTCCGCTTTGGCTTCCATAAGCGGCAAGACGCTGCCGATCACATCCTGTAGAATCACATCTTCAAAGCGGAAATTTATTTCTTCCAGCTCGATCTTCGATATGGTCATCAGATCTTCCACCAGGCGGTTCAATCTTTGGGCCTGTTTCAGGATGATGTCGATAAATCGTCTGGCATCATCGGTATTGTCAATAGCGCCGGTCTGGAGCGTTTNNTCCGTGCGAATCCTTTCCAGCTTCTTGAGGCGCGTCACGTCATGGAAAACGATCATGTCTTTTTCTTCGCCGGGATAGCCGTGAACTTCGGAAATACTGACGCGCATGATCACCGGATCAATGTTTCCCAGTGTGATCTCACTTGCCACGGTATCGCGCGACTGTTTGAATCGCTGAAACGCTTTATGTAATTCCACATTGCGAAAGGCCTCCATCAGCGTCTTGCCGCCGACATCACCGTATTGCTCAGCCAGAATATTAGCCAGTGACGGGCTGACAAATTCAATTTTCTCATCGTTATTCAAAATTAAAACACCTTCATTGATGCTGGTCAAAGCGGTCATNNCTGCCCTGCGGTTCTCCCTGACGGAGCCGCTCGGTAAATTGTTCCATCATCCGAATCGGCTGGGCAAGTTTATAAGAAATGAAAAGTGCAATGATGAGGGAAACGACGGACACGATAATCATCGTCAGGAAAATGGATGAGTAAATGGTGTCGATCATGTTCTGCACATCGTGCAGAGGACGCGCCAGTCTCACATAGCCGGTCACCTGCCCCTGGTTTTTGATGGGGACGGCGACATAAAGCATCTCCACCCCCAGCGACTGGCTGAAGCGAGTGGATTTGCCCTTGCCCCGAAGCCTGGCCTCCTGTATTTCCGGACGGTTCAGATGATTTTCCAGTTGGGCAATGTCCTTTTCCGAATCGGCAAAGACTTTGCCACTGGAATCGACCAGCGTCACGCGGGCGCCGGATATGTTCGCAATAAGCCTCAACTGATTAGATATGTCTTTTGTAGCACTTAAATCAATCAGCTCGGCGTAGGTCAATAACTCTCCCTCAATTTTGCCGGTCATCACTTTGCGGATCTCGTCCCTGATAAATAAATTCAGAACGAGAAACGAGCAGAAGATAATAATCAGATAGGAGGAAAATATTTTTAAAAAAAGATTGCGTTTCACGCCGGCCCCTTATTCGGTTAAATGACAGGTCTGATGGCGGACACACTCACCGGTCACCATATACGTTACCATATCCGCAATGCCTTTGGCGTGATCGGCAATGCGCTCCATATTTTTGGATACCTGCATGATCAGCAGGCCGCGATGAATCGATTTGGAATCCTCCATCATGAA
>DNYQ01000028.1:15408-16118 GCA_003506745.1 Syntrophaceae bacterium | reverse complement strand
GCTCGCGCCGTCGGTGCTGTTGCGTTTGCCATCATTACAGGTTTGTTGATGGCGTTTATTTTCCGCAAGGACGACGCCAACCGGGAAACGGGTGAAATGTTTTTACCGGAGGAAGAAGGCAAGGGAAGAGCGCTGTGGCAGGATGCCGTTTATATGCTGGTCATGGTGCTGGTTCTGGTTTTCGCCTCGTTTGCCCGCCCCTCGGAGGATGACGGAAGCCTCTGGCGGATGATTTTCAGCGCTAAATGGTTTCTGGTCATTGGGTTGCTGGTTGTTTTGGGCATCATGCTCAAAAAATGGTTTGTCAAAGAGGAACTGAAAGGCTGGGTAGAGGCTACCTGGACGTTCTCCAAACAAATTCTACCGCTCTTATTCGGCGGCGTTTTAGTGGCGGGGTTTTTGCTGGGCCGCCCCGGTTATCCGGCGCTGATTCCTGAATCGTATATTCAGATGCTGGTCGGCGGCAATTCGCCGGGGGCCAATTTCTTCGCTTCCATCGTCGGCGCGTTCATGTATTTTGCCACGCTCACTGAAGTGCCGATTTTGCAGGGGCTCATCGGTTCCGGCATGGGCCAGGGACCGGCGCTGGCACTGCTGCTGGCTGGCCCGGCGCTGTCGCTTCCCAGCATGATTACGATCGGTAGCATCATGGGCGTTAAGAAAACTGTCGTTTACTGTTGTATTGTAGTTATCCTTTCGACAATTGCCGG
>DNYQ01000028.1:0-15387 GCA_003506745.1 Syntrophaceae bacterium | reverse complement strand
CAAGATGGAGTTTATCGCCGCTTTCGTCAACAGCATTGTTTTGTCGGTGGTGATTGCCTTTGTCTTCTGGGAATCCGTGCAAAGATTCTTTTCTCCTGCGGAAGTGTCCGGAAAGATGATGCTTTGGGTTGCCGTGGTGGCGCTAATAGGAAACGGCTCGGCGACACTGCTTCTGAAGAAAATATCGGCTCGCAACTTCAACATCAAAACCGCCTGGCTTCATTCACTTCAGGATGCGCTGTTTTCTCTGGGCGTGATTGTCGGCGCTCTGCTGATTACGTTTTTTGACTTATATTTTATCGATCCGCTCATCTCGATGGTCATCTGCATTTTCATTGCCTGCGAAATTTACAAAATTATCCGGCACACCGTCAACGCACTTCTGGATTCCGTTCCGGCGGACGTCGATTTCAACGCTGTAAAGCGCGATTTGCTTTCAGTCTCCGGTGTGGCCGAGGTCAACGATCTGCATATCTGGCAAACCGGCACGGGCCAGAAATTGCTTTCCGCCCATCTTGTATCCGCTGACGAAACCCCTGATCATGAACAAATCATTCGCGCCGTGCAGGAAATCCTTCATGAGTCTCATGGCATCGACCACACCACCATCCAGCTTTTACCGTCTTCNNCACTGCAACTGATGCATAAAGGATGAATCATGACTCTAACCGTCTATATCGTGTGCGCCGTGTCGGTCTTTTTCTTTTCGGGACTCCTTGCCATGGCGGGTTTGGGCGCTGCTTTCATTTTTGTGCCGCTTTTCTATTATCTGGGCGTACCGCTCGCCGAAGCAGTGCCTGCGGCGCTTTTGCTCAATGTTGTGAGCTTGATGTTTGCGGCTATAAATTATTATCGCGGCGGCCTGATCAACTGGCGCATCGGCCTACCGATCATGATCACGGCGGTCTTGCTTGCGCCCCTGGGGGCTCACACCACGCCTTTTGTGGACAAACGTCTTTTCCTCGGCATGTTTTCAGCCTTCCTGGTTTTCGCAGGATGTATAATGCTCTTCTATAAGCCGAAGCCACGCTTGCAGCCGCTTAGTCGAACCATCGAATCCGGCGCCGGTGCGGCTGTAGGCTCTGTAGCCGGATTTCTCGGGGGGCTTTTGGGTGTGGGCGGCGGCAATTTCATTGTACCCGTTCTGAACTGGATTGGCATGGATGCCAAAGTTGCAGCCGGAACAACCGCGATGGTGGTTGTATTCGCTTCGTTATCTGGCTTCCTGGGCCATGTTACTCTGGGCGGGCTGAGCCCTGTTTTTCTGGGCGTCATGGCCGTGATGAGTGCCCTGGGCTCTATTGTCGGGTCACAGATGATGAAAACCAAAATTTCCAGTTCTCAATTGAAGAAAATCATTGGTGTGCTGCTTATGGTGATCGCCGCCAAGATGATTTTTGATATCGTCAAATAAACCAATTGTCATCAGCGATTTAATTCCCGTGCAGTTGCAACGGGATAAAAGGGAGCCATTGCCACCGTTTTATTTATTACCTTAATAATGGATATATTCATAATATCCTTATAATTCATTTAGTTGCGTATTTCTTATAATTCAAGATTGAAATCTTTCATGACCTATTATATATTACACGTAATAAACAAGGAGATAAAGGTATCGAGCGAAGTCCAAAAGTCCAATTAAAGAAGCCATAACACACTATCGTAGGGGAAATTACTCTTCATCTATCCCAAGCCTTTCAGATGAGCTTTCGTAGCGGCATAAACGCTAATCTATGCACTTCGCAGCAAATGGCCTAATTTATTCCGATGATATTGGCCTTATTTTCCGCCGCTGATGACAACCAATAAAGGAGAAATTGATTATGACAACAAAACATGTACCCCCCGAATGGGCCTTTGAGTTTCATGGCCACAAATGTCCCTTCATGCCGCTGGGTTACCGCATGGGCAAGTTGGCCCTTGCCTATCTGGGCATTGAACCCGAAGCGGATCATGGTTTCTTCATCTTCCCGGAAATCGGCGAAGGACATCCCCAGGCCTGCATGATGGACGGGTTACAGGCGGCAACAAGCGCCACGTATGGGAAGCTCCTGATGGCCAAGACCTTTTACGGTAAGCTGGCAGCAACGTTTTATCATCCTCAAAAAGGCGCTGTGCGCTATTCATTGAAGCCGGAATTCGTTGACCAGTTCGGACAATTCGAGTTTTTCGCATACCGCAAGAAGGGGATTGAACCTTCGAAGATACCAGCCTCTGCCGCGGATGAAGTCATTCAGTGGGTTTATGACCAGCCGGATGATAATATTTTTAAAGTGGAGCCAAAACCCGACTTCAAGTTTACACCAGTCAAAGGTTCATTCAACAAAGCCAAATGCAGCCTGTGCCATGAATATGTGTTCGAACGCTATCTCCGGATCAAGGAAGGCCAGCCGGTCTGCATTCCCTGCTCGGGTTACGAGCAAAAAACTTTATATACAAGCATAACATAAGTGAACATTGTTAGAACAGAGATGGAGTGTCTTCATTAAGCATAAATAGGGAGGTAAATCGTTTTTGAGTGAATGTCTCTAATTATTTATATTCTTTTAAAAGAAGGGAGAAATAATGTGTCATTAATTAAAGCGAGAAACATCGGCAAGGATTACCAGACGGAAGACGTGGTGGTTCACGCCCTTCAGGATGTGGATTTTGAAATCGAACCCGCTTCTTTCGTTTCATTTGTCGGCCCTTCAGGCAGCGGCAAGACGACAATACTCAACCTGATTGGCTGTCTGGACAAACCATCGGTGGGAAACCTTCGGATTGCCGATACAGATATCATCGGGCTGGATCGGAAAAACAGCGCAGCTTTTCGGGGCAAACATCTGGGGTTTATTTTTCAGGATTTCAATTTGATCCCTGTGCTGACGGCTTATGAAAATATCGAATATCCTCTGATTATGGTCCAAAACATTGCGCCGCAGGAACGTAAGGAGCGGATTAACCGGCTGCTTGCGGCAGTCGATATGGCGGATCAGGGCCACAAGTACCCGCACCAGATATCGGGAGGTCAAAAACAACGTGTGGCTGTAGCCCGGGCGCTGGTGACCAATCCAGCGCTCGTTCTGGCCGATGAACCCACGGCTAACCTGGATTCGCAGACAGCCTATGCCGTGATCGGGCTCATGAAGAAAATGCGTGACGACTTTGGAACAACCTTCATTTTCTCTACTCATGACACCAAGATTGTCGGTGAAGCGGAAGTCATCTTCCGTCTGGAAGACGGCAGATTGACCGGAAAAGAGATGAAAGGAGGGACAAAGCCATGATGAACCTTTTCAAAATTGCCATCCGCAATCTCATCCGCTACAAGCGCAGAACATTGCTGACCGCTTCACTCATCACGATCGGTGTTGTGTCCGTCCTGGTCTTTGTTTCCATCACCGGCTCCTTCAAGGCGATGATTATCGGACAAGTAACCGATTCCATGCTGGGACATGTTCAGATTCATCGCAAAGGGTATGTCGCCGCCATTGATAATCTGCCCCTGAACATGAATATGAAATCCGGAGCTTATGCAAAAATTGCCGAAGTGCTCAAAGCAACACCGGACGTACAAGCTTTTTCACCTCGCATCAAATTCGGCGGTATGTTCAGTAATTTTGCGGAAACAACGAACATTCGCTTAAACGGCATCTATCCGGAACGGGAGTTNNCAGTTTATCATTTCCGGCATACTGGAGAGCGCCACGGGACCCGGCGGGCGCGATGGATATATTCACATTGAGGACGCCGCCGAAGTTCTCCGGATGCCCGAGGTGGAAGTCAGTGAAGTGGCTGTCCGCCTGAAAGAGTTCAGCCGTCTTTCCACCGCTGTTCAACAACTGGAATCTCAATTAGCAGAAGAGGTCAGCAAGGAAGGGCGGTCCATGTTTGAGGTTCATTCCTGGGAGCAGCTTTCACCTTTCTTCAACATTGCCCGGATGATTGACGTTATGACCTTCTTCATCAAAATCATGCTCATTGCGATAGTGCTCATCAGCATTATGAATGTGATGATTATGGCGGTCTATGAACGGATTCGGGAAATCGGCACCATTGCCGCTATCGGCACGCTGCCCGGTAAGATCCGCTCCATGTTCATCATTGAGGGTTTCTGTCTCGGCATCATCGGTGCCATCATCGGCGGTCTGATTGGAAGTGCCGTTATTTTAATCGTTAATCTTGTGGGGATCCGTTTTGATTTCGGCCAGCAGCAGGGGCTTCTTCTGAAGGCCACACTTAACCCGGCTGATCTGCTGACGGTATCCATTATCGTTATTGTTGTTGCCGTGGCAGCCAGCCTCCAGCCGGCCTTCAAAGCGTCGAAGATGGAGCCGATCGAGGCCCTGCGCCACGTTTAACCTTGAGGGAGAATAATATGGTTAAAAAAATATTGCTGATTGGTCTTTTGATTGTATCCATGGCTTGTTCCGCCTTTGCCTTAGATGGTAAGGCGCTTCTGGAACAGGTAGATCGAAACCTTTCGCCGGAATCCTACGAATCCTACCGGAAGCTCATCAACATCGAGCCTTCCGGCGCGAAAAAGGAATTTACGCTTTTTACCGTTAAGAAAGGCGTTGATAAAGTTGCCTCGCTGTTTATCGCCCCGGCCAGTGAAAAAGGCAGGAGCACTCTTCGGGTTGGCGACAATATGTGGCTCAACATTCCTAATATCGGCAAGCCGATCCGCATAACCAGTCTCCAGTCGGTTGTGGGCGGAGTTTTTAACAACGCCGACATTCTTCAGTTGGACTATGCCGCGGAATACGACGTGGAAAAAGTTGATGAAAAAAGCAGTGAGTATCTGCTTTATCTCAAGGCCAAGACAAAAGCCGTGGCCTATGACAAGCTCAAAATCTGGGCGGACAAGAACAAAAAACTGCCGACGAAGATTGAATGCCTGACCCAGGCAAATATGCTCATCAAAACCCTCTACTTCAAAGATGTAAAAGATTTTGGCGGCGGCATTGTCCGGCCGGCGGTGATAGAAACGGATAGCCCTCTTTACAAAGATTATAAGTCTGTTATGATTTTTGCCAAGGTTAAAAAGAAGACGTTTAAGGACGAGGTCTTCACCCTGACATTTATGCCCAACCTGGAATCGTTGCGATAAATGAGACGGCTGTTGCTTATCATCCTATTTTTTGTGTTTTGGCTGATCCCGGCAGGCGTGAGTGCCGAGGAATCTTATACCTTTGATCTTGCCGAAACAGAGAAGAAACCTTATCATTTTGGCGCATACATAGAATTCAAACCCATCCTCTATGGACTGGATCGCGACTCCGCTTTTTATAAACTTCGCTACTTCAACAATCCCCGGGGGCCAGCGCTTCTGGAAGCCAACGGCCGGATTCAACTGGAAGGGTCTCTGGAAAAAAATATTTTTCGCCTCTATGCGAAGACCAACACGGACTTAAAAGCCTCTTACGCGGGAGAATCGGAAAACTCAACGTTTTACGAGCTCTATGCCTCCGCGAAACCCTTGATCCATCTGAAGCTTGATGTGGGCAAGAAAACGATGAAGTGGGGGAAAGGTTATGCCTGGAATCCCGCGGCCTTTGTGGACAGGCCGAAAGATCCGGACGATCCGGAACAGGCGATGGAAGGATACACGCTTGCCACGGCGGATTACATTCGAAGCTTCGACGGGCCTTTGAAAACTTTTTCTTTTACCCCCGTGCTCTTTCCCGTTTATGACCACATCAACGACGACTTTGGCAATATCAACAACCTGAATCTTGCCGGGCGCTTTTATTTTCTCTTTTATGACACGGATATTGATCTGATGTTTATGGTTGGCGGCAGCAGGCCGGATCGCTGCGGCGCCGATTTTTCCCGCAACATCACCACAAATTTTGAAGTCCACGGCGAATACGCCTATTTCAGGAACAACCAGAAAAGTGTTCTGGATCAAAACGGCGTTCCCCAGCAGGTCGAATCAGACGCGCACAGCTTTCTTATCGGTATTCGCTATCTGACGGCATTTGACCTGACCGCGATTATTGAATACTACCACAACGGCACGGGTTTCAGCAGTGATGAGATGAACAACTATTACGCTTATATCGCGCGAGGATATGACGCTTACCAATCAACCGGTAACCCAACGCTTCTGGGAAACGCTCTGCAATTGGCGGAAAGCGGCTATGGCCGCCCTAACGCGATGGGCAACTACCTGTATGTGCGTCTAAGCCAGAAAGAACCTTTTGATATCCTCTATTTCACGCCGGCGCTTACCGGGATGATGAATACAGACGACCAGAGCTTTTCATTGACGCCCGAGCTGCTTTATACGGGTATTACCAATTGGGAATTCCGCATCCGCACAGGCATCCTAGTCGGAGCAAGATATTCGGATTTCGGCGAAAAACAAAATGATTATCGTATAGAACTGCGCGTGGGCTATTACTTCTAAAGCTGGTTGCATATTCTCTGCTGGAGCGTGGTGAAACAAGATATGACAGTTACATCACGAAAAAAATTCCTGATTCGCCGCTTCCAAAGATGGTGGGATCTGCAGTGTCAACGACTTTGCCTTCCTCGACTCTCATGTCCAGTTCCTTGACTTCCGCAATCCGCATTTCCTTAAGGCTTTTGGCTGCGGTTTCCACAGCTTTTTTGGCTGCGTCTTCCCATGACTTTTCACTGCCTCCGATAATCTCGATAACTTTGTAAATGCTGCTCATGATCTTTCTCCTTTCTGGTGAATGGGTTAAAAGCCATGAATAATGTCTTAATGAGAGTCATGTATGGAATTCAGGAAACCTGGTGGCGGTCAGAATAAAATACTACAGGAGAAACGACCGTGTGGCATAGCGGTAATCGGATTTGGCTGTTATTATACCTTTTTAAAAAAAATCGTCAATCAGAGAATTTATTCAGAGAATTCTTTCAAATATTCAATGAACCTAATGCCCGCAGGATGAGCAGTTCGAGGAGGAGCATGACGAGCAGCCGGAACTGGCTGGAGCGCTGCTGCCGACGGAACCGCCCGAACGCAAAGAACCGTATTTCCCTTTGCCAACTTTGGAAACCAGCTTATGGGCCTTTTTAGCCTTACATTTCGGGCATACGGGGTTGGGTTTTTCGCTAAGGCTCAGCGTAACCACTTCAAACTGCTTTTTACATTTTTCGCATTCATATTCGTAAATCGGCATACTTCATCATCCTTGATTTTTTATTTCAATTTAGAGACTCAAAAGGAAAATGTCAATACATAAGGCGTCACCTAATGCATTTCGTCCTGAAATTGTCCATTGACATACCCGAGGCTTCTTTTTATACTGCGCCGCATGGAAAGCAAAATTTCATCCGTAAATTCTTTGTTTCATTGAAAGGAAGCCATGAGCCAAAAAGATCAGTCAAAATCCATTTATACAAAGTCAATCCATGCCGGAGAGGACCGGGCGCGCTACGCCGACTCCATCACCACGCCTATCGTTCAATCATCCACCTATTCCTTTAAGGACAGCAAAGAAATTGAAGCCTACACCAAGAACGATAAAAAGCGCTACGAGTACGGAAGATATGGAAATCCAACGGAAAAGGTGGCCGAGCGGCGTCTGGCGGAGCTGGACGGCGCCGAGGAAGCCCTGATGTTTTCTTCGGGCATGATGGCCATCACGACCACCATCCTGGCGCTGGTGCAGTCCGGGGACCATATCGTGATCACCGACGATTGCTACGGGAAAACCCTGGAATTTTGCAGATCTTATCTCAAGCGATTCGGCATCGAATGCACCATCGTGCCGTTTGGGAATTATGACGCCATGGATGCTTCCGTCAAAAAGAATACGCGGTTCATTTTTTCGGAATCGCCCACCAATCCGTACCTCAATGTTTTTGACATGGTCAGATTCAAGCAAATCGGCGACAAGCGCAAGGTCATCACCATCATTGATTCCACGTTTGCCACACCGTTCAACCAGCGGCCGCTCGATTACGGCATTGACCTGGTGATTCACAGCGCGACAAAATATCTGGCCGGTCACAACGACATTCTGGCCGGTGTGCTCTTAGGGAAAAAAGAGCTGGTCAGCAAAGTCCGTGAACTGCACAAATCCATGGGCGGCGTGATTGATCCGCACTGCTGTTATCTGCTTTTGCGGGGTCTGAAAACATTTCCCTTGAGGGTGAAGGCGCAAAATGAAAGCGCCTTGAAAATTGCCGAATATCTGGAGCGGCATCCGAAGATTGAAAGAGCCTACTATCCCTTTTTGAAAAGCCACGATCATTATTCCATCGCCAAAGAGCAGATGAAGGGCGGAGGAGGTGTTGTCACCTTTACAATCAAAGGCGATCTGGACGCGGCAAAAAGGTTCATGGATGCGCTCGAGATGATCTATATCGCGCCCAGCCTGGGCGGCGTGGAAACGCTGATTACGCATCCCGCGACGGTAACCTATTACCGCTACAGCCGGGAGCAGCGCTACGACCTCGGCATTGTGGATAATCTCTTCCGGCTGGCCGTCGGCATTGAAGACGTTGAAGACATCATTGCCGACCTCGAGAGGGGATTTGCCAGGGTCTGATAGAACCGCCAATCGCTTAAGCAAGCCTTTAGTTCGTCAGCGATGATAGCCGTGGATAAAATATTGGGTGACCGGAAAAGAAGCAGGTCTGTTGTTANNTCTCCGGAATAATGTCTGAAGGCCAGTTTCTCTCTGGTCAGTTCTTTCGGCGCCTTTCCTTTGGTTGGACTGTCATCGGCATGTATCTGCGGCGCAAATATTAATAATCCAATCAACATTAGGATCATGCATGATGCCTTTTTCATAAATTCCTCCTTACTGAGCTCTTGATGGATTCTGCTATCCTTTTAAGTGAATGCTTTAAACAACATGACAAAGAAGCAAATGTTCCGTATCCTTTATTTATTGGAACGTACCGGGAGTATCCGCGTGCTGATCTCGCTTGACTGGGGCCCCCAGTACCGGCGGCCGGATCCGAAGGAAAGGTATGCGGCGTCGGAACCGCGGATCTCGGATGCCCAGGAAGCGACACAGCTGATATGGATCAACTCCGTTACGACATGAATATTAAACCTGCGATCACACGATGCCGGACGGGATTTCTTTCCATCAAACAATCCCATCAGCTCACCCTGCGTCGGTATCCTCCAATCCGAATAACCGCCTCCGCGATAATTATCGCAATAAGATTTGGCGCTCGTAAAACTGATGTCGGATCCATTGTCTTTTGCCGCCCACATCAAGTTTGTTTGGGTATCCAGGACGGTCCCATTGTCATTGGCGATGAAACGGCCTTCGCCGGCTTTATCTTTTGTGGCCGGATCGGACTTGATGGTTTGACCACCCCCGCAGGCCGCCAAAACAAACAACAGAAGAAGGGTTAAAATCAGCAATGTCATTTTTTTGAACGTGAATCTTGATCTCATATAATTTCCTCTCTTTCCTCGGTTGAAGAGATAGATTTTTCCGGATACAGTAAATTAATTTTTTCCGTCTGCAATAATTATTGGCTGTAATGTAGCAGAAAATGGCAAAATGGACAAACAAGACTTTTCAGCAAGAAAAATTGTTTAATTCCGCTTTGGCGGGACGAGCTTTGAAAAACTACTCTTATTCGTTATGCTTGCGGAGGAAGCGGATATTGTAGGGACTGTCGCGTGACCTTCAGGTTATCCCCGAACAATCCGAAAAGCGGCGCGTTCGGGGACCGCGCTGATGCCATGCCAGTATTCTTTATCCTGCTCATCGAAAAACGGCGCGTTCGGGGACCGCGCCCTACAGCATCATTGCTGGTGTCCCCCGCTGGCGGGGTCAGGAGGTGGTCATTCGCCTTCGCCTGTTTTTTTCCTACCATCCAACATCCACCAGCTTTCTGTCTTCTACTATCAGCCATGCGCTATCAGCTTCTGAGCTTTTCCCCTATCGCCCATAGCCTGTTTTTTACTATCCGCTACAGCGGGTCTAATAACCTGATAACCACCTGATAACCTAAAGGTCACGCGAGGTGGCACGAGGTCACGAGCGACCCGCGCTACTCCTCGAAATGGCACGATCGGGCATTCTGCAAAGATTTCAATCGGGCAATCGCACGACCGTCCTTCCTCTGTGCGTCCGATCCAGAACCATTTGTATCCGATCATTCAGCCCTTCCAAAGGGATCTCCGTCGTCAACTGCTCCAGGTTGTCCAGCTTCCAGTCGCCGGCTATTTTCTGCCAGACCTTCAGACGCGTCGGCATCGGGCAGTTCTGGGAATCAATGCCAATCAAGGTCACGCCCCTCAGGATGAAGGGATAGACGTTCGTGGGCAGATCCGGAGACCCTGCGTTGCCGCAACAGGTCACGGTGGCTCCGTAGAGCATGGATTTAAGCGTTGTNNATCGGTTGCTTCATCGATACTGACAACGTTCTTTGCTCCGATCTGGAGGAGGTATTCCTTCTCGTCCACGATGCCGTTGACCGCCGCGACGTCGTAGTGTTGTTTGGCAAGAATGGAAACAGCCATGCTGCCGACCCCGCCCGTCGCCCCCGAGACCAGAACCGGCCCCTCACCCGGAGTCACGCCGGAACGCAAGAGTTTATAGACGGAAAGGGCCGCCGTAAATCCCGCCGTGCCGAAAATCATGCTTTCGCGCAGGGAGAGGTTCACGGGCTTCTTCACCACCCAGTCCGCCGGCACGCGAATATACTGGCCGAACCCTCCGCTGGTGTTCATCCCCAGGTCATAGCTGGTGACAATGACTTCATCTCCCGCCGAGAAGTTGCTGCTCAGGCTTTCTTCTACGATACCCGCGGCGTCGATTCCCGGCGTATGCGGGTACTTTCTGGTGACGCCCCGGTTTCCCGTAGCGGAAAGAACGTCCTTGAAATTGAGCGACGAGTACCTGACTCTGACGAGCACGTCGCCGGGCGGAAGGTCATCAAGACGTCGCTCCGTAATCTCGCTTACAAACGTGTTGTCCTTGCCTTCTTTCGTAACCAGNNCTCTTTCGGCAAATTGTTTCAGGCGTTCCTCGATCCGCTGAACCAGGTTTTCTGTTGCATCCTTGCGTCGCCGGTCGATTTCTTTCTTGTCGATATATGCCAGTACAAGCGCTTCATCCCGCTGTGAAAGGGGCTCGATGACGTGAAGAAGATGGATTTTTGCGTCATGTTGCCGCGCGGTGTTGACCGCGTAACGGAAAGCATAGGCGGAGTTCTTGCTCAGATCAGTCGCATATAGAACAGTTTGTATTTTTGGAATCATATTCTCTTTCCTCCTTTTATCTTAACCGGTCAGCTTCGCTGCCCGCGGGGCCCACATCAGAATGTCGGGGAAAACGGCAAAGATGGCCACTGCCACGAGCATCAGCAGAATAAACGGGACAACCCCCTTATAAATATGGTTCAGCGTTATTTCGGGCGGCGCGACCCCTTTGAGATAAAAAATCGTATAGGCGAAGGGAGGCGTCAAAAACGATGTCTGCAGGACGACGATATTCATCAGGGCAAACCAGATCGGATCAAAGCCAAGCTTGATCGCGATGGGCGAAAAGAGCGGAACGACAATCATGACGATACCGATCCAGTCCAAAAAACATCCCATAATAATGATGATGGTCCACATCGCAATCATAATGCCCCATTTGCCGAAGGGCAGCGCCAGAACCATCTCCTCAACAATGTCGCCGCAGCCCAGACGCATGAAAACGCTCGTAAAAAATGCGGCGCCGATGACCACCAAGTAAACCATGGCGGATGACTTCACGGTGTCGAGCGCTGCATTTCTGATCACCTTCCAGTTCAAAGCTTTGTAAGCGGCCGCCATAATGACGGCGGCAAAGGCGCCAAAAGCGGCTGCTTCCGTCGGCGCGGCTACCCCGAAGAAGATCGTGCCCAAAACCGCCAGAATAAGCACACACACGGGCAATACCGACGTGACGAGCATCTGCAGCTTTTTCGGCCACGACACCCGGAGGTCTTCATGGATGGCCGGTCCCATTTCTGGTTTCACAAAACACACGATACCGATGTAGAGCAGATACAAAGCCGACAGTATCAGGCCCGGCAGAAAAGCGCCGATCAGCAAAGCGCCCACGGAAACATTCGCGGTGGGCGCATAAACCAGGATCAGAATGCTCGGCGGAATCAAAATACCCAGGGCGCCGCCAGCGCAGATGGCGCCGCAGGCCAGCGGTTTGTTGTATTTATATTTCAACATTGCCGGCATGGCCATGATGCCCATGGTGGTTACGGTGGCCCCGACAACGCCCGTCGCCGCGGCAAAGATGGTGGAAGCGGCAACCGTGGACATGGCAAGCCCGCCTCTTAGTCCTCCCAGCATAACATACATGGCGTCGAAGAGTCTTGTGGCGATTCCCGATTTCTCGATGACGATTCCCATATAAATAAACAGCGGAATGGCAATCAGGGTATTATCGGCAAGGGCGACATGCATCCGCAGCATAAATACATTGCTGATCTGGGGTCCCACAAAAATAATGCCGAAAACCGTTGCGACGCCCGCCAGCGAAAAACCAATCGGGAATCCCATCAGGATGACCCAGATCAGAATAGCCAACATCAAAAAAGTGATTATTTCTATACTCATGAGACCGTCAACTCCTTTCCCTTAATCAGCCGGTAGATTTCCTTGATGAACACATTAACTCCCTGGAGGACCAGCATGAAAGTGCCGATGAGTATCCAGGTTTTATAAGGATAGATCGGGGGAAAATAGCCGATCGAGGATCGCTCCAGAATCCGCCAGGATTCTATAACATTCGGCACCATGACCCAGACAATCAAGATCCAGCACAAAAAGAACATGGTCAGCATAAAAAATACATTCCAGAAAGCCTGTACCTTGACGGGAAACTTTACCAGAATCATATCCACGCTGACATGTCCGCCCACCTGCCAGGTATAGGCCATGGCAAAGATAATCGCGATGCTGCAGAGAAAATAGGTTGCATCGCTGCTCCATACCGTCGGGGCGTTGAATACATAGCGCGCAAAGACTTCATAGACGAGCGACAGAATCAGGAGAATCAGGCAATATGATGTAATCTTTGCGATTTTCTCATTGATGCTTTCGATAATCTTCATTATTGCAATAACGGTTTTCATAATAAAACTCCTGGGCATCTTATTTGCGGAATAGGCACTTGTTTTTCTCTGCCGGGCGCCCGGGCGGAATCAACAACTCCGGCCGGGCAACTCGGCAAAAGCGTATCATGAAGCATAGGGAAAACAAACTTTACTTCCGAATAGGTACCATAAAATACTCATAGTCGGAAAATTCCTTCCACATCTTGTTGACGGAAGCCCATGTTTTGGTGGTATGGGGCCTGTTGATCTTCTTCACTTCGGCATCAATAAACGACCAGGATGCTTTCCGGAACTCTCTCTGGTCCTTGTCTTCAACACGGGTTAACTTCAGGCCTTTGCTTTTGTAGAATTCCAGCGTCTCACCACCCTTGACGATATCCTCCGTCCACTTCTCAATCGTCATGGCCATTGCGGCCGACTGAATGATGGCTTTGTATTCGGCGGGCAGGGCATTATATTTGTCTTTATTGAAACCCAGCTCAAAATAACAGGTCGGCTGATGCATGCCTGGTCCGGCGACGTATTTGGTGACTTCGTGGAAACCCTGCTGCTTGTTGACGATCGGCGATGAAAACTCTGTGGCATCAATAATGCCTTTTTGCAGCGAGGGATAGAGATCCACACCGGGCACCATCATGACGGAAACACCCTTTGCTTTAAGAATTTCCGCCCACCAGCCCGGGGCTCTGTATTTCAGACCTTTAAAATCTTTGACATTCCTCAGGGGCTTGTTGGACATGGCCAGGATTTCCGGATGCGTTAATCCGCCGGGAATGACGATGACGTTCATTTTCATTTCATCATACATCTGCTGCATGAGTTCCTTGCCGCCGCCCTGATACATCCAGGTTACATACATCAGGGGTTCCATATGCATGGGAATGGATGCAAAGAAATTTGCCGACGGATGCTTGCCCTGCCAATAACCGGGCCAGCTGTGCCAGGCATCCAGGGTGCCTTTAGAGGTTGCCTCCATGTTTTCCATGGCGCCCACAACGGCTCCTGCGGGCAGCACTTTGATAACAAAATTGCCGCCGCTCATGTCATAGACACGCTTGGCAAAGTCTTCCGACATTTCATGCAGCAGCCATCCCTTCGCCCAGGTTGTCTGCAGCGTCCAGCGTACTTTGGGCAGGTCTTTGGCATAGCTGAAACCTGCCAATACAAAAGAAAACACCATCATCATGACAACGATAAAACCTAATCTCTTGCTTTTCATTCCTTCCTCCTCCTTTTTTAGTCACTCCGTTTACCGTTTATGCAACTCACCTGTTGAAACTTATTCTTCACCCTCTCCAATTGGATTTTGATTTCTTCAGCGCCTGATGAGCTTCTTCGGGGCTTTCATAAATATACGGTGCCAGGTTGCGCTTTTCCAATTCGTCTCCCATTTTCATCCGCAAAAAGGCGCTGGTCGTGTAGCGCGTGACGTCTTCGTAATACTGCACGACATGATTAATCAAATCCGTATAGTCATCGATCAAATCGGGCAGGATGTTGAAATTGTCATAGTTGACGATCGTGTTGACTTTCTTGTTCAATGGCCCCAGGATTTCGCGGATTAGGGTCCTGATTTTCTCGATGTCTCCAAGGGAACGGATGCTCAGATTTTCGAAATTGACAAAAAAGATATTTTCCTTTGCGTTGTAAATCAGGCGTTCCTCCAGAGGAATGGTCAACAGCTCGTTTTTCAGGTCCATGGGATCGCTCCTGAAAATCCGGGCATCCATCAGTTTCGGTGTTCCCTTGACAATGGGGCGGAAATCCATCTGGTCGAAAATATCCTTTTGCAGGTCAATGCCCGGAGCAATCTCGATCAATTCCATTCCCTCGGCGGTCAGATTGAAGACGCACCGTTCCGTGACATAGAGAATAGGTTTATGATTTTGCGCCGCCAAGAGTCCGCTGAAGGTCTTCTGCTCGACCTGTTTGATGAACTTTTTTTCTTTCCCGTCCTGATGGATATGAAGCTTCCCCTCGGTTATTGATACATTCAGGCCGCCAGCCGTGAAGGTTCCCACGAAAACGACTTTCTTGGCGTTCTGGCTGATGTTGATGAATCCGCCGGGGCCGACAAACCGTGGGCCGAACTTGCTGACATTGACATTGCCCTCTTCGTCCACTTCCGCTGCGCCGAGAAAAGCTGTATCCAGTCCGCCGCCGTCATAGAAATCGAATTGGTAGGGTTGATCAATCAGGCAGTCCATGTTGGTCGCCGTCCCGAAATTCAGCCCGCCAAGGGGCATGCCGCCGATGGTGCCCGGCTCCGTTGTCAGGGTCAGATATTCAATGATCTTTTCTTCATTGGCCACGCTGGCTACGCCTTCCGGCATGCCGATGCCG
>DNYQ01000143.1:7924-8836 GCA_003506745.1 Syntrophaceae bacterium | reverse complement strand
TCTTCAAGATCCGTGTCGAGTTTGTCAATTTCTTCGTCATCCTTGATGACTCTTTTCGCTATCTCCGAATTTCTTTCAGACAAAGATCGCATCGCCAACTGAATAGCTTTTTCAGTCAGGGCTCCCTGATAGATCAGGCCATCCTTGATTTCCTGCAGCTCTTTTTCGTAATGTAAACTGGTGTGTCGTTTTTCTTCCATGGTTGCCCTCCGGTCAAAAACTAATTACCTTTAAAAGACGGCTTTGCAAAAAGGTTTAGATGCAAGGCGCACAAATTATGAGGAATGAGGCGTATAGTATCATACGCCGCAATGACGATGAATGCAGTGCAACGCAGCAGATGAGCCTTTTTCCAAAGTCGTCCATTTATCAGCCGAATCTTCCCGTGATATAGTCTTCCGTCTGTTTGACATCGGGTTTGGTAAAGATTTTCTCCGTCTCATTATACTCGATTAAATTTCCTATATAAAAGAAAGCGGTCTCATCGGAGATACGCGCCGCTTGTTGCATATTATGGGTAACAATGATGATTGTATAGTTTTTTTTCAGCACTTCGATTAATTCTTCGATTTTGGCGGTAGAAATCGGATCGAGTGCTGATGTCGGTTCATCCATGAGCAGGATATCCGGTTTCATCGCCAGCGCTCGCGCGATGCAAAGCCGCTGTTGCTGCCCGCCGGAAAGATTCATCGCCGATTTATTCAAAATATCTTTAACTTCGTCCCATAAAACCGCCTGTTTCAGGCTCTGCTCCACCAGTGTATCCATGTCGGTTGTGCCAACACCGTTAAGTTTGGGCCCATAGGAAATATTGTTATAAATCGTCTTCGGAAAAGGATTGGGCTTTTGAAAAACCATACCGATCTTGCGGCGGATTTCCACCGGATCAACATTGGACGCATAAATATTTTT
>DNYQ01000143.1:0-7889 GCA_003506745.1 Syntrophaceae bacterium | reverse complement strand
GTTGGAATCCATTTTACCACCTTTTATTTCGTCTCATATAGCTGCGGATAATAATCGCAACCAGATCAATGCCTAAAACCACCGCCACCAAAACCAGCACCGTCCCGAATTGAATGGGCCGCGTTGCTTCAATATTGGTGCCGGCTGTGGCCAGCACATAAATATGATAAGGCAGAGCCATCACTTCGTCAAATACGGAGCCGGGCAGCTTCGCCGTAAAGTAGGCGGCGGCGGTGAACATAATGGGCGCGGTTTCCCCCGCGGCCCGGCCAATGCCCAGAATGGAACCNNCCGAATAAACCAAAAACGACCGAGGGAACGCCGGCCAGACAGTTGATGCCCACTTTAATCAACCGGACAATCCTCCCCTGCCGGGCGTATTCCGTCAGATAGATCGCCGACGCGATGCCCAGCGGCAGCCCGACGGCAATGGCGCCCAGCGTCAGATAAATGGTCCCCAGAATGGCCGGCATGATGCCGCCCTTTGTCATCGAATGGGTGGGGGGCTTTGTGATGAACTCCCAACTGATCGCACCGATGCCGTTGTAGAAAATGTAAAAAACAAGACCGCCCAAAGCCAGGGCAATGATCAGCGCGGAGGCGCGCACCATCGCGAAAAAGATATGCTGTTTCAGATAGCGCCACTTCATGGACGTATTCATTGATAAAGCCATAGGGTATCCGTTTACAAAGTCCCCGAACCGATCTGGCGGAATTTGTGAGACACATAATCCGCAACCAAATTGAAAGCCAGCGTCAAAAAGAACAAAACGATGCCGATCGCGAAGAGTGCCTGATAATGCGGGCTGCGATAAGGCGTCTCGCCCATTTCCGCGGCAATGCTCGCGGGCATGGGTCGAACCGAATCAAACAGGCTCTCGGGAATCGCCGCCGCGCCGCCGGCCACCATCAGCACAACCATCGTCTCGCCGATGGCCCTGGCCATCCCCAGCATGACCGCCGTGGAAATCCCGGAGATAGCGGAAGGCACAATCACCTTGGCAATCGTTTCAAATTTTGTCGCGCCCAGCGCGTAGGACGCTTCCTTGAATTCACGGGGCACGGCATACAAAGCATCCTCGGATATGCTGGAAATGGTCGGAATCGACATGATGGCCAGGATCACCGACGCGTTGATGATATTAAGGCCGGTGGGAAGATCAAACGTCTCCTGAAGCCAGGGCGCCACAATGACCATGCCGAAAAATCCCAGCACAACGGAGGGCAGTCCGGCCAATAGTTCAATGACGGATTTGAGGATTTCCTTAATTGACGGCGGCGCGATTTCGGAAATGTAGATGGCCGCCATCACCCCCAGGGGCACGGCAATCAGAGTGGCAATCAGCGTTACGATCAGGGAACCGACGATCAGCGACAAAATGCCGAAGGACGGCGGATCATACGTGGGATACCACTCCATTCCGAAAATAAAATCTTTAACCGACACTTCGCCGAAAAGCGGCAGGCCTTCCCGGAAAAGCGAAAAAACAATCAGCCCCAGAACAATCACCGAAACCAGGGCAAACAGGAAGAAGATATATTTAATAATGATTTCTTTGGTATGACGAGTCATTGTTACAAATCTTTCTATGTTCTATCGTCTCCTGGCCTTAGCAGTCGGCTTTAATGCCTGCTTCCGGATTGTTTCATTATTTTTTGAAAAGAAGTATCGCTGCGGGTGAATAACAGCACATCATCCCACAGCGATACCATTTGAATCTCAGCAGTAATTATTTTTTCTTCCCCGTCTTCTTCACTTCAACGATGGGGACAAAACCTTCTTTCGCAACGATTTTCTGGCCGGCAGGGGATTTCACGAAAGCAATGTATTTCGCCATGGATCCTTCCGGCTCGCCGTTGGTGTACATGTAAAGTTCACGGGACATGGGGTATTCCCTGGACATGGCCGTCTGAACGGAAGCCTTGATGCCGTTGACGATGAGCGGTTTTACGCTTTTATTGACATAGCCGATGCCCAGGTAGGCAATCGCGTATTTGTTTTTCGCCACCGCGGTGACCAGTGCGCCGTTGGAGGCCAGCATCTGGGCCCTCGGCGTGACTTTTGCCTTCTTCATGACAAAATGATCCCAGGATTCAAAGGTGCCGGAGGACGAGTCGCGGGAGATCACGACGATTTGCAAATCTTCTCCGCCCACTTCCTTCCAGTTGGTGATCTTGCCCTGATAGATTTGGCTTAACTGGTCGATGGATAGATTGGTGACTTTGTTCTTGGGATGCACGACGGGAATGATCGCGTCGAAAGCCACCACATGAGCAACCGGATTGACGCCCTTGGACTTGGCCAGTTCAATTTCCTTGTCTTTGATTTCACGCGATGATGTGGCGATGTCCGTGGTTTTGTCGATCAGGGCCTTGATGCCTTCGCCGGAACCGCCGCCCGAAAGAGAAATCTGAACGCCGGGATTGGCTTTCATAAAGGCTTCCAACGTGCCCTGCGCGATCGGCAAAACCGTCGTCGATCCTTTGATAACAATGGATTCAGCGGCCAAGGCGCCACCCGACGCGAAACACAACATCAACAATCCTAAAACTACTTTTTTAACAATATTCAACATTTTATCCTCCTCAATTTTAAATTTGAAGCAATATACAGTTTCAATGTTTCAATATGATGACAGACTGATGAATCAATAAATAAAATAGCGAGGGAAAACGCGTGAAGGCGCCGTCCAGGCGGCCTTCATCTTCAGACTTTAAGCGTTTTCCTGAACAGCGAGGGTGATTCTATATGAAACCCACATCAAAATCAATAATGATCTTCAGCGGAAGGGGCAAAAACTATATTTTCTTCTCGACAATTCGGATGTTTATGGAAGAACAGGTGACGTCGCTTTTTCCCGTATAAGCAAAGGCAACGACCCATAAAACAGCCAACAATATAATCAATCCGGGATTCCATAAAGACATGAGGCCCGGCAAAAGCTTCGGTGCGGCAAGATAAGGTTCTGAAATAAATGGTATCATGATGAGCATATAAACCATAGCCAGTAGCGTCATGATTTGGTATGCGGAAATGCGTCCCTGCCCCCGATGATCGGCACGCAGGAATTCAGAGACAAAACGCCAACTTTGCGTTACGAGTAGTGTTATGACCAATGCCGCAAGAGCAAAGCTTTTCAGAAAAAGGTAAAAACTTAAAAGCCCTGTCCCGGTGTAAAGCACCGCCGTCAACGCCTGAATCGGAATCACCGCCTGGCCTTCGAGCTGCCCGGCATAGGCGATTTTTTTGGTCTTTCCCCGGAAAATAAAATTCATCCGACGGAAGATTTTTTTCATCAAAGGATGACAATCAGCCAGTGGCTTCCCGTAACAGCAACCAAAGCTGATACAGGCCAACCTGCCCATTCCTTCACCGAAGGCATAGGCAATCAGCATTGCAGCCATCGTCTGGGTCACAGGGATATGGAACTTCCACCATTGGCCAAGGGTTAAATCGGCCAACACAATAATCATCGGGGCAATGATAATGCCCACAAATGAGGCAGCCCCCACGGAAAATGTATGCTGTTTCTTTTCAACCCACCGGGCAATGAAACGCGAAGCCCACATGCAAATGATCAGCACCGGTACGACAACGGACAGGATGGCCGCGATCATGACGCCCAGAGAACCCATCATCAGCAGGAACATCACCGTGGCGAACACATAAGCCAATGCATTAAAAAATCCATAATAGGTTAAATTGACGCCAGTCCAGATAGCATCGGGGCCTTTTTGCCCCGGCAGGCAGGCAAGAATCTGCCAGTCTTCCCCGGGAAGCGTTCTGAAAGCCCAGGAGAACAAAAGCGCGATCACGCCGGCGAGGAGCAGTAGAAAGATTTCATCAAACATGATTGTAAGAAATACCGCTCCCGGCCCATTGCCTGTTTTTTCGTTTATGATAAATTTCTTTTTCCTCCTGACATTCCGTACATAATCTGCTCATCGGTTCAATGTGAAGTCTTTTTTCATCGATGGTTCTGCCACAGTGATCGCAAATACCAAATAAGCCCCGGTCAATGCGCATAATCGTTTCCTTAATATTCAGCATCAGTTCTCTTTCCCTATCCCGGCAGGCCAGTTCAACAAACTTGTTGGTATCGGTTGCGGCCTGGTCAAAGGGATCGGCATAACTGCCTTCACCATTTTTCATCTTAGATATGGTGTTGTTCGCATTGGACCAAAGTTCTTCCATCCTTTTTACTAATGTGTTCCGGATCAATTGGATTTTTTCTCGCCTCATGATGGTTACCTCCGATTTTTTTATTAAGAACAGCATCTTATTTATTCAATATAACTAAAGAACTGGCAATAAACGATCTGACCTTCACTTCTGTTTCGATCAATGGTTTTCCAAAGCCGCGGCTGAAGATACTTTCAACATCGGGATAAAACATATTGGCTGCAATATCATCGGCGAAATGCACTCTGTCTTTTTGAAAGATCAATACAACGGTGCTGCTCCCGGGACGAAAAAGGCTTTTGGGAACACCCTTCTTGACAAACATACCTGTCCCGACTGAAACAGGACTTTCATATTGCTTTTCACTATAGCACTGGGCAATATCACCGATCATCAGTGCCACTACCTCAATCATCGCCACCAAACCAGCTTTCGTTCCGCCTTCCACATCCGTATCCACAATGGTAACAACGCGCTTGTTTTTTGAATAAGGCGTGACAACGGAAATAACGGCATGAGGGTTACAGGCGTGATAAACTCCGGGAATTTGATAGAAGTCGATGATTTTTCCGGCAACCGGCGTATGATTATAATGATATTTTTCCGGCGTCAGCCTGAAAACCGCAAAGTCGCCATCTCGAAAGGCGGAAAGCCAGGTACGCTTATTCACCCCAAACATCTCCTCGTAATCAAAAAACTTATCCTTGATAAACATCCCCGATTCTTCCTGAAATGAGCCCAGGAGCATCCTGGAATCAGCGGGTGACACAACGGCGCGTGGATCATTAGGCATCGGACGGCATACCCCATAACGAATTTTTCTTTCAAAGATTCGCCGCAGAGAATTCAGCTTTTCCGGGGCATCCAGGCATTCTCCCGGATTGATATTCAATTGTTGATGGATATCCAGATAATTATTCATGCGTTTGGCCAGAATGCCGTCATAGTTCATATGACCCAGCACACGGGATATTCTGGCGGTGGTCAGCCGGCGAAAAAGCCAGGAGGACTGTTCACGAATACGGGAATAGAGAAATTGCACGGCCTGGTCGCCGTAAAACTGTTCTGTCTTGATCCTGCGTGTATCGCGTTCTACATAGTGGTGATGCATATTTTTAATCCCTGGTCTCCAAAAATTTTCGATTGAGTTGTGTCTTGTAGTGGATGTGCACTAAAATAACTTCGACTAATTTCCCCAGCGTCTCTTCAGGCGCGGTTTCCCTGATGATATCCTGTTCGGCATGATCCAGAAATTCACCAATCGTTTTTTCCTTCAAAATACCATCGAGCATATCTCTGATATCCCCCTTCTGACCGCCGGAGGCATTTTCCAGCTTGATCATATCTTCCCTGAGCAGTTCAAAGGCCTCCCGGATATGACGGTTGCGTAAATCCGTGCGATAATATTTCTCTGCTGACAGATTAAACACATCAGCGTTTAAATCCAGCGGGGATTTAGCGTTAGCCATGTTCAAAATGCCGCGAGTCAGTTTGCCGCACGTTGAATATAGCTCCGGTTCGCAAAGCCGGGATTCCAGTTCGTCGAGGCTTTCTCTCATGTTGAACATTTCAATAAGATCCGCCGCATCTTCACGCAGGATTTTCAATAACGCCCGCCTGTATTCGAGATGGTGGATACGCGCATATCCCGGATAACGCCGGCTCATGCGCACGCGCTCCGTCTTCCCGATAATCTTTTTCAACAGGGCATTGCCGGTATTGGCGCTCACAAAGAAGGTCGGCAGGCCGATGGCCGCGCCGAAAATGACTTGCCTTCGCTCACTTTCAACGGAAGGATCGTTCGGAATATGCTCATGACCGATCTGTCCGGTGACAATATATTTAAAGGCTAAAAGATAGAGAAGATTTTGCAACGTTACAGCCGGACCCATATCCTGCGTAAAGCTTTCAAAGAGGCTGTAGTGACGGCCTTCGAAGCCGGAAAAGCCCATGACTTTGTATTCGCGCAGCTTCTCCAGAAGATAAAACGACATCTTCGCGTCAAAGACGCCGAGATCGGCAAGGTCCTCTTTCAGCCTCTGCGAGTTGTCTAGCGATCCATCCAGTGCCGGACTTCTGTCCGTACTCATTAAAACGACCAGATAATCAATCAGGCGAAAGTCGGGAATAAAATCTCCCTTTAATCGAAATACTTTGCTGATCAGATTATCGATCCATCGCGGGCCAAAGGGCGTAACAGATTTCCCAAATATGTTCAGGTCCGCTTTTTTCCGCCAGCGCCGCCAGAGCATTCGTAAATGCGTATAATCCAGCTCATGCGGAAGAAACCCCAGGGCTTTTTCCGGATGAAAATCGACAAAATCGAGACGATAAGGCGCAGCGCTGTATGTGCCGACGAACAGCGGCAGAAAATGCTCGGTAATTTTCACAACCAGATCGCCGATATACTTTTCATCACGCACGGAAAAACCCGAGGAAGGATCCTGAAGCAGACGGCTGAGTTTGTTACTTCCCAAGCTCACATGGATTCCGTTATTGGCCAGGCTGATATTGGATAAGTTGGGCAGCGCCACCAGATTGCTGGTGATGATGCCGGCTTCCCGGAGTTTCAGGACAGCGTTGAATTGACTGCGGCTCAAAACACGGTGACACAGATGCATGTATTGATATTTTTCTTCTCCCTGATCCCATCCGGAAAGGCAGGGATTCATGAAAAGTTCCCGATAGAACGCATCGGAAACGCAATGGCTTAAAACTTTCTGGCGGGTCGGCGGATGCGGTGATAAAAATATCATCGCTTTTTGTCCGCTCTCTTCAAGCGCGTATTTTTTGTTGGCATACATAACCAACAGTTGGCTTAACAAAAACCGTATGGCCATCTCTTTAGCCACTGTTTGCCCCATGCCCGCCTCAGACTGCATGGCGACAACATAGAAGGATGACGTTTCCGGCGATGTGTTATCATTCAGATAATATTGCATAACATTCAGGCCGGTTTTGTGGATGAGTGGATGAGCCTTCTGCCGCGGATCAATTATTTCCACCAGGGCCAGCTTTAAAAGATAGCTGATCGGAACCCGCATATAGTCACAACCATCTTGTTTAAAAATAAATCTATTGACATCCGATCTCTGGCCGGCAAATAAATCAGTTTTATCCGCCAAGAGGTCATTCTGAACGATCGCCCTGGCCAGTTCGCCCATTTTATCCCGGGGAAAACGAACCCAACTGTTTTCCCAGACGCCTTCCGTATTCATATTCAGGTATTGTTCAAGGTCGGTCATGACCTTACGGGAAGTATCTCCAGACTTTGCCCGCCGCTTCGTATTGGCAAAATAATTGGACTGCTCGATAAAAATGGACAGATCAACGTCGCTCTTCTTTCCAACCACAGCCGTCTGTATTTCCGACTCACTGCCTCCGGTCGTGTCCAAAGGCGCAAAAGGCAGGGAACCGACATTTAAACCCAAGCGATCATACTTCACACCGAACACTTCCGCTAACTCCCTAAAAGACTTCGGGCTGTCCAAACCGACTCTTTCCGCATATTGTACAGCAATGCATCCTTTACTCA
The DNA here is from genome assembly GCA_003506745.1 of Syntrophaceae bacterium. GTDB lineage: Bacteria > Desulfobacterota > Syntrophia > Syntrophales > Smithellaceae > UBA8904. The sequence continues at coordinate 171 of DNYQ01000143.1, read as the reverse complement.
AAACCTTTCTCCTCCATCATATTCTTCCATTTTTGCGATGACAGGGTATCGGTTTATTGTTTCAGTATGATGAAGGAATAATGATAATTTGAAAAAACATTTCGCTTATTTCACGCAATCAGAAGGGGAATGAAATGAATAAATTACTTTCTGCGGTCACGGACATACACA
>DNYQ01000135.1 GCA_003506745.1 Syntrophaceae bacterium | reverse complement strand
CTATCCACTATCGCTCATCGTCCGCGCACACTGTGCGCCTCAGGGTTCATTCTCCAAAGCCATCTTCAAGAGAAAAATGGTATCCGTCCGAAGCTTTGTCTTTGCCCATTTTTTACGTTCGTCGGTCAGAAGATCTCCCAGCCCGCTCAGGATAGCGCGGTCCGTCATTTTTTCCAGTCTTGCAATGCATTTCTTCAGAAGCTGTTTATAAGGCATGCCGGCGCGCTTCTCCACAATGTCTTTGTTGATGGGCCAGCGGTTTTGCACGAAAAACCAGACATCATAGATATCGCGGTTGGTTTTTCCGATTCTTTCATACATGGCCATCAGTTTGTGGGCATACATATCCTCCCGTACCATGACCAGCATGGATACGCCCAGATAGGTTTGAATTTCGAATTGTGAACCGAAATCCCGGCGATTGATTTCAATTTTGATGTTTGTCGTCTTGTCATCATAGGAGAGCACCACCAGAAGACTGAACTTTTTGATCTGTGCGTCCCTTACCGTTCCATAATTTTTGGCAATGGCAATCATCTTTTCAAAAACATTTTTTTCTCCGGATGCATCGAGCAAATCAAAATCCAGATCAATGGAAAACCGGTTCAACCCGTGAAACATGTAAGCCGCCGTGCCGCCTTTAAAGCCCAGGCGCGGCGCAAGGGTTGTATCGTTGTATATATCCTTGAGGATTTGAAACAGGATGGTTTTGTGAGCAGGCACGTTTATTTTTGTGTCAATGGTCATGGCGTATTACCTGTTGTCTTTCCCGGCGTTAAAGAATTCCCGAACCTTACGGTTCATTCTTTTGTTGTCATACAGGGACAGCATCTCAAAGACTTTGTCGAGGTCAAGCGGGGCAAGATTGTCAAAATGATAATCGGTGTTGAGATAAAGCGTATCCAAAAAAGCCCGCTCTGGCGTGGCGATGGCGATACCGTTATTGTTTGATACGCCGGTGGAATCCGTCAGGAGAGCATTCTTGAGCTTTCTGTATTGATAAACCTGATCATCGACAACAATTTCGCGCGCCAGATACGACGCAATAAAGATCTGGCCGTAATACTGAAAGTTGATGCCCGCGCGCGCAAGCACGGTTTCGAAGCTGACATATGCGGGCGTGTAGATTCTGCAGGCCAGCTCTGTTTTGTCGTAATTTTGATCCTTCGCGTAAATGCCGCGCCGTATTCTGTGAATCTGCCCCGTGCCAACATAATAGTTGATGCCGGCGATCACGGCTTTTTGATCCGGATTGCGCCACAGCAAGGCAATGTCTTTAAAGGTAAAGACGGTTCTCGGACACCGCAGGATGGCGGCTATGGGTTTTTTTGCGTATATCATGGCCTAAATAATATAAATTTTATGATCTTTGGTTCACATTATACGTACTTGGACTTTGAAATGCAAGAATAATTTCCCACGGCTGCGAATGAGTAGGGGAAATAAAAAAGGAAGGGCCGCTACCCGAAGCATCCCTGGCCAGACGACCCCTGGAACGCTGTTCCGACGAGAAAGACAAAATGTCGTAAAGGATGATTGAAACATTAATATTGCTGACCTGTGTCAACTATGGATAGGCAGATACCTCAAAAACAACTTGACAAGATATAGCTGATTGGATTATTCAGATAATCAAACTGGAATGATTCCGATATGAGAACCAATGACAAAGAAGCACTGATCGGTCAGCTAAAGGAAAAAGGCCTCAAAATCACACCACAGCGTGCGGCGATTATTGAAGCGCTGGTAAAGAATCGCTACGCGCACCCCGGCGCAACGATGATCTTCACCGAGGCGCGCAAAAAAGCAAAACATGTAAGCCTTTCAACCGTTTACGCGACACTGAAAGAATTTTCCGAAAACGGACTGATCAAACAACTGGAATTCGACCGGATGGAAAACCGTTACGACGTCGATCTGTCCGATCATATCAATCTGATTTGCAAACGGTGCGGAACGATTATCGACTATCACATCCCTGCACCTCTTGAACCCAGAGACATTGCCCGTAAATCGGGTTTTATCGTCACAGATACCCGAATGGAATTGCACGGGTATTGCCGCGACTGCCTGAAACGACCCGACTAATCTTCTTATTCTGCGCCTGAGCGGCACATAGGCACCAACGGTGAAAGAAGCAATTTAAATTTTTTTCAATCAAGAATCATTCCAGGATAGCGGCAGAACGGAGAAAATATCATGACCGAAGAAAGCAAATGCCCGGTTACGGGCCGGATGAGAAAACCCATTTCCGGCGACGGCACGTTCAACCTTGACCGCTTCGATCTGGCGTGATTTTTAATAATAAAAAAATTTTAAATGGAGGAGATGATTATGTCGAAAACAGAAGACGCGTTAAAAGAGGCTTTTGCCGGAGAATCACAAGCGAATCGTAAATATCTGGCCTTTGCGGCCAAGGCCGACCAGGAAGGATTTCCCCAGGCGGCAAAGCTGTTTCGGGCGGCGGCGGAAGCGGAAACCGTTCACGCCCATGCTCATTTAAAGGCGATGAAAGGCATCCGTTCTACCCGGGAAAACCTTCAGGAAGCCATTGCCGGAGAGACGCACGAATTCAAAAGCATGTACCCGGCAATGATTGAGACGGCCAAGGCCGAAGGCCATAAAGAGGCCGAGCGATCTTTCAACTTTGCCAACGAAGTGGAAAAAATTCATGCCGCCCTCTATCAGCAGGCACTGGACCATCTGGATGGCGCAAAAGAAGCGAACAGTTATTATGTCTGTCCGGTATGCGGATATACCGTGGAAAAAGAAGCGCCCGAAACCTGCCCGGTTTGCGGCGCTAAAGGAAAGATGTTTAAAAAAGTAGATTAATCATATTAAATCAAGGAGGTTCATCATGGCAAAAAGAAACGACGTGTTTAAGTGCGAGGTATGCGGCCATATCATCGAAGTGCTTCACGAAGGCAAAGGCGAGCTGGTCTGCTGCAATCAGCCCATGAAACGGCTGACGGAAAACACAACGGATGCAGCGAAAGAAAAGCATGTTCCGGTGGTGGAAAAAGTGGCAGGCGGGATCAAGGTGACCGTCGGCAGCGTGGCCCATCCGATGGAAGAAAAACATTACATCGAATGGATCGAAGTGATTGCGGACGGCAAAGCCTATCGCCAGTTCTTGGCGCCAGGTCAGGCCCCGGAAGCGTTTTTCCCCATCGAGGCCGCCACAATTACAGCGCGGGAATACTGCAACCTCCATGGCCTCTGGAAGCTGTAAACGACTCTATTGTTTGCGAACAATAAAGAAAAACAACTTCGAAAGGTAAACAAATGGTTAAATTATACAGGTGCATTATTTGCGGCGAAGCCTATATCGGCGCCAGTCCCCCGGCGAACTGCCCTTTCTGTGGCGCACATATCGAGTACATCGTGGAAGCCAAAGAGGCTCCGGTGAACTTTGATGTGGAACTCAGCGCGAAGGATCGGGCCAATGTCGAACACGCGCTCAAGGTGGAGATCAGCAATTCGGCATTTTATGCATGTGCGGCCAATCAAACGAATAATCCCGAGGGAAAGATTTTGTTCAAGGCGCTGGGCAAGATTGAGGCGGAGCATGCGTCCATCTGGAGAAAAATACTCAAGCTGGGATCCGTCGCGCCAGGCGGGGACGCCTGTCACACGGAAAATGTCGAAAACCTGAAAGAATCTCACGCCAGAGAAACTCGGGCCATCAACTTTTACAGAAAGGCGGCCGCCGGAGCGGATCATCCCAGGATCAGGCAGCTTTTTGATGCCTTGGTGGAAATCGAGACAGACCACTTGCACTTATCGGAGGAGAGGCTGAAATAAATCAAACCCGTGAGGCCGGGGGAATCCTTCCCCCGGCTCTCACACACAAATCACTTCGGAACGGATGCCGGATGCGTTTCAGATCGACCTTTAGAGACTTGGCAAAGAAGCGGGCCGTCATACACTGGCAGGCGCCCACAGCGCACAGGAGGGTCTCTACGGGACTCATTCCCGTATCCGTCCCGCCGAGGTTCTTGGGTTCATCGGCGACGGCCTTAAACCCCCTTACCTCGCTTTCCACCCTCATCCCTGTTTCTTTTAAAACCGAAGTAGCTTTAAAAGTATGCAAATTCATGATTCCTCCTCAATCTTTGCTTACCTGTATGCCTCGTCCTCTTATATAAGCGCAGGGCAGCTTTTAATAATGATCGTCAGCTTTGGCTTTTCCCTTGAACAGGCGATAGACAAAGAGGGCGTAGCCGATCACGATCGGCATGCCGACCAGCGCGATGACCGCCATGACCTGCAGCGTGTAAAGGCTGGTGGAACTGTTGTAAATAGTCAGGCTGAAGTTCGGATCGTTGGAAGCGGTGATCAGGTTGGGAAACTGCGCCGCGCCCGCGGCCAGAAACAAGCCGATAAACGAAAAAGATGATTCCCAGAACGGGCCTGCGTCATTTTTTTTGCGAAGAGAAAAAAATAATCCAATCAATCCCGCAAAGGTAAAAACAACCGCGACATAAAACAACGCATTTCCCGGGAGATTCGGAACGGCGTTAAACAGGACTACAAAATAAATCACCGCCAGGATGGCATTGATCCACGTCAAAGTCTGCGCGGCTTTAAAAGATCGCTCCTGCACCTGCCCTTCCGTTTTCATCACCGCCCAGGACGCACCCTGCAACAACACAGCGGCAAAACCCGTAATGCCGAACAACAGCGGGACGGGACGAAGCAGCGTAAAAAAACTTCCGGTGTATTCCATTCTGCCGTCCAGCGGCACGCCGTAGATCACATTGCCCAGCGCCACGCCAAACAGCAAAGCCGCCAGCGCACTCCCGCCAACCAATGCTTTTTCCCAAAGACCGGCGCGCACCGGATCGTTAGCCCGGAACTCCATCGAAACCGCCCGAAAAATCAAGGCCAGCAAAACCAGCATCATTGCCAGATAAAAACCGGAAAACGCGGTGGCATAAGCATGGGGAAAGGCGGCAAAAAGCGCGCCGCCGCCGGTAATCAGCCAGACTTCGTTGCCGTCCCAGACCGGGCCGATGGAAGCAATGAGCGTATCTTTTTCTTCTTTTGTCTTCCCCAAAAACTGCAGCAGGGCGGCCAGGCCCAAATCAAATCCGTCCAAAAGCGCATAGCCCAGCAGCAGGATGAAAATTAAAACAAACCACAGGATTTGAAAGTTCTGAATATTTTCCATCGACGTCGATCCCCCTTACCGCATATTTAAGAAGCCGCAGGCCCCTGCTTGACGATTTTAACGAACAGAAAAACAAACATGACGGACAAAAGCAGATAGATCAGAAAAAACATGATCAGACTGAAGGCAATTTCACCGGCCGACACCACAACCGACGAGGCATGGGCCGTTTTCATCAGATTCTGGATAATCCAGGGCTGGCGGCCGACCTCCGCGGTGATCCAGCCCGTTTCATGAGCCAGGTGTGCAAGCGGAATCAGAAAAGGCAGTAACCATAGATACCACTTCGCAGCGTAGAGTTTTCCCGTCCACAAGAGCAAGCCCCCCACAAGCCCCAGGCCGATAAAGATCCCGCCCAGCGTCACCATGATGTGATAAGATTGAAACACCAGGTTTACCGGCGGCCAGTCTTTTTTCGCCACTTCCCGCAGTCCTTTGATTTCCGAGTTGAAATCGAAGTTATACAAAAAGCTTAACCCTTTGGGGATATAAAGGCCGTAGGTTTTTTCATTGGCCTCATCGACATATCCGAAAACGTAGATATCCGCGCCCCGGGCTGTCTCAAAATGCCCTTCCATCGCCGCCGCCTTCATCGGCTGATAATTGATCACCTGAATCGCGTGGCCGTGGGCCGCACCCAACTGCAAAATAGGCGTGATCGCGAAAAGAATAATGCCGATTTTGAGCATGGTCCGGGCGGTCTCACCGTGCAGGCCTTTCCGGACGTAGTAACCGGCAATCCCGCAAACCAAAACAGCGCCGGTGATCCAGGTGGCCAAAACGGTGTGCAGAAAACGGGCAACGGTGGACGGATTAAAAACAGCGGCGCCGAAATCCGTCAGAATCACCTTGCCCATGGCGCTCACTTCATAACCGGCCGGCGTCTGCATCCAGGAATTGGCCACAATAATCCAGAAGGCGGATAAATGGCCGCCGACGAACACCAGAAGAGCGGAAACCCAGTAAACCTTGGGCGATACTTTCTTTCGGCCGAAAATCAGAACGCCGACAAAAACCGACTCCAGGAAAAAAGCGATGACGCCTTCGGCGGCCAGGATCGGCCCGAAGATATCCCCCACCGTGCGCGAATATTGAGACCAGTTGGTGCCGAAAGAAAATTCCATAACGATGCCGGTGGCCGCGCCGACCACAAAAATCAGCCCCAGCAGCCTGGCGAGCAGATCCGTAATTTTTCGATACACATCATCCTTGGTGGCCAGATGCAGTGTTTCGGAAATCAAAATAATCAGAGCGACACCCAGCGTCATGGCCGGAAAGAGAAAATGGAATCCGATGGTAAAGGCGAATTGCAAACGGGCAAGGAATAACGCGTCCATAGCTTCCTCCATGATTGTAGTGGAAAGTAGAATATAGAATTGTCCCGCCTTTTTCAATCATTAATTTCTGTTGTCATTTCCAGCGAAATTGTATTAGTATAAATGCAAACTCAGCAGACAGGGAGAAGCGCTATGGCTAATCTTATGAGATGTAAAGCTTGCGGTTACGTTACCGATCAGGGCAATATCAAAGACGTCTGCCCGGCTTGCGGCGTCCCGGCCAAAATGTTTGAACCTTATAATCATCCCGTATCCCTCAAAAGGCGGAGAATCCTGGATCTGCACACCCACCCGGTTATGGTTCATTTCCCGCAGGCCTTCGCTTTAACGCTGTTCATCCTTTCATGCTTCGCCTTCTTTGTTCCGCAAAGCCTCATGGAAACGCTGTCTTCGACGATAAAAACCCTGTCGGTGCTGCTGCCGTTCTTTTTGATACCCGCCATAGCCACCGGTCTGATGGACGGCAAATTAAGATTTCGAAAAGTCACAACGCCTCTGCTAAGAAAAAAAATCATCCTGAGCCTGATTTTTTTCATTACAGCCGTCGTGATGGCGGCGCTCGTTTTATCGGAACAGATTCTGAACACGCCAACACACATGATCTATTTCGTTCTGACCATCATCGTCTCACTGTGCGGCGCTTTGCTGGGGCTCATTGGCGGCAAACTCTTGGATGCCAAATTCCCCGGTTAGTTTTACCCGTGCAGAAGGCATCGCGCCCGTTGACTGTAAAAAATAACAAACCATCAGGAGGTTGAATTATGAAAAATAAATTTTCAATGACCATACTTTTCTGCGCCTGGCTTCTGGCCGCCTGGTTTATGTTGCCTCAACACGCACTGGCCGATCCACCCAAGGACATCGCCCTGGGCTATGATATGCCGACGCAAACCCTGACGGTAACCATCACGCATAAGTCGTCTTTTACGGGCATGCACTACATCAAGCAGGTTGCCATCAAAAAGAACAACGAGCCTGCCGACATCAAGAGCTACACGTCGCAAACCGGCAAGGAAACCTTCGCCTACACGTACAAGGTTCCGGCTGCACCCAATGATGTCCTGGAGGTCACGGTGACCTGCAATATCCAGGGCAGCAAAACAGCGACACTGAAGGTGGAATAGATAGCGATCATGAACAGATGGCTGCCAAGGCCGTCTTTTAACAAAACGATCAGGGCCATGACCATTTCAGAACAGGCAACCGCCGCCGGCAGCGGACTAAAGCGGCAGGCGTATTGTATCCTTCTGCTGCTGTGCCTCCTTTTGTGTCCGGGGCTTACCGCCATCGCCGGGGCAGACCCGATAGAAATCGTCATAGAAGGCGTTGATGGAGACTTGCGTAAAAATATTCTGGAGGCGCTTACCCTTCCTTACGGTCTGGTAAAAGACAATCAAGTGGACAGGCTCTGGCTGGAGCGCTTTGTCCGTCAGGCCGATCAGAAAGTACTCGCGGCACTTGAACCTTTCGGCTATTATTCCGCCCGCGTCGTCATCCAAATCGAAATCCCCGAAGCGGAGAAATACCGGCTGCGGGTACAAGTGGATACCGGTCAACCGGTCATTTTATCCGACGTCAGCGTCTCCGTGACCGGCCGGGGTGCAACCGAGGCCTCGCTGCTGGCGCTGGCAGCCGCCTTTCCCCTGCAGAAGGGTTCCGTCCTCTCGCATCCCGTTTACGAGCAGGCCAAGCTGGCGCTGCAGTCCAGAGCCGAGGAGCTGGGATATCTGGACGCCGAATATACCGTCCACGAAATTCGCATCGACGAAGCCGCCCGGTTTGCGCGCATCATCCTGGTGCTGCAAACCGGCGAGCGTTATTTTTTCTCTGATGTCGCACTCGAGGGCGCCCCCGATTATCCCGACGCTTTTCTGCGTCACTATCTCACCTTTAAGCCCGGAGACACCTTTAATTATAACCAGCTTGCCGAATCTCAGCTCCAGTTGAATAATTCGGAGCGATTCCGCCGGGTGACGGTTATGGCGGAAAAACAGAAGGCCCGGGATTTTAAAGTGCCGGTTCGCGTCTCTTTGACACCCGCACCGCGAAGAAGCATCAGGCCGGGCATCGGATACGGAACGGACACGGGAGCGAGATTTGCCTTGCGCTACAACGATATGAATATGTTTCATAAAGGCCACGAGCTGGATTCCCACCTGTATATTTCAGAACGATTGCAGGGGCTCGCAACCCGCTACACGATTCCGAGTAACAGGGATATCCGGACCTTCACCTCCCTGCAGCTCAATCTTCAAAAAGAGGCCATCACAACGTACGACAGCCGGATCATTGCCCTGGAATTGGCCCGGACGCACAGCTTTACCCATCAAAAGCAGGGCACGGTTTATGTCAAGTTTCAGCAGGAAGAATTCACCATCGGCCTTCAGGATTCGACCTCAAGGTATGTGCTGCCGGGCATCCGTTTTTCCGACAATCATTATGACAGCCTGATCCGCCCCAGCCGCGGATTCCGCTACGCCCTGGATCTGCGCGGCACACACCGGGCAATGGGATCGACGACCGAATTGCTGCAGTTGATCGGCGAGGCCAGTCATATTCTGCCTTTGCCTTGGCGTCTGTCTCTTTCAACAAGCGCCAAAGCCGGCATTTCTCTTTTTTCGGACGCTCTCGATGAACTGCCCCCGTCCCTGCGCTTTTTCGCGGGCGGCGATCAAAGCGTCCGCGGCTACGTCTACCAGTCGCTGGGCCCCCGTGACGCACTGGGTAATGTCGTGGGCGGCAAGCACCTTTTAACCGGCTGCGTGGAATTGTATCGCGCCATCCTGGAGGATTGGGCCGTTTCCATGTTTTACAACGCCGGCAACGCCTTTGATTCTTTCAACAATCTGAGCCTGTTTCAGGCCGCGGGCGTCGGCGTTCATTACTATACGCCGGTGGGCGCCTTGAATTTGTCCCTGGCCAGACAGATCCGCGTGGATGACCCGGAATTTCGTATTCACTTTACCGTGGGGTTTGAATTTTGAAACGGATGCTGAAATATCTCATCATCATAACGGCTGTGGCTGCGCTGGGAATCTGCATGGCGGGCGCATTGGGATTATTCGGCACCTCTGCAGGCGCAAAATTATTGCTGGATACGGTTTCCCGCCATACCGACGTGAAAATTTCGGCGGAAAAAATCGAAGGAAAACTGGCAGGCACACTGCGTCTCAAAAACATGGACATGACCTGGCCGCAGGGAAGGATCCAAATCAAAAAACTGGAACTTTCCATGCAGCCGCTGGATCTGCTGGTCGGTCATGTCAACATTCGAAATCTTGCGGCCGAAAAGATATCGTTTGACGACCACGCGCCGGACAAACAGCCGAAACTGATCTGGCCGCGGGCATCCGGCTGGATCGCTTCTTTCAGCGGTAAAATCGGACGTCTGGAAATGAGCCATCTGACGTATCGCCGTCCGGATGAACAACCGCTGGAGTTTCAAGAAATTGTCGCCTCAGTGGCGTGGAGGAATGCTCAACTGTCCGTGGGCAATCTCCGCCTTGTTTCCGACCTGGGCGTTTTTAACGGAAGTTTGCTGGCCGGGTTTAAACGCCCCCTGCTGCAAATGGATCTTGCCGCAATCCTGCCTCAACCGACGGCCGGCATTGAATCGCTTAGGCTAGACGGAAAATTCGGACCGGGACAAGGTTCGGGTGAGCTTTCCGGAAACCTTCATCTTGCCGGTCTTCAGAATCATCAACCGGTCTGGCAAATGTCGGCGGATACCGGCATGACCTCCAAAGGCTTCCCGCTGAAAAACATACGCGTGCGGCGTACAGGCCGGCCGGGTTCGATGACAGGCGACGGGGCGCTGACCTTCAGCGGAACCGAGCTCTTTCTGACGCTGAGGGCTCAGGCCGTGGATATCGATCTTTCCTCCGAACTCAAAATCCCGACGAAGCTCTCCGGTTCTTTAACCTTCGCCGGAACCGGCAGACAATATCAGGGACGCATCACGCTGGCCAATGAGGGGGAAACCTGGCAATCTCTCCGCATGGCAGGCGATTATTCGGGAAACGCCGAAAGTGTGACTCTGAGCCAACTTAAGGGAGCGGCGCTGGGCGGCGCCTTGAGCGGCAACCTGACGTTGGCATGGCAAAACGGTTTGTCGATCAGCGGCGCGCTTTCCGGCCGGAATCTCGATCCGGCAAAATTTGATCCGGACTGGGAGGGTGCAATTCATTTTGATCTTTCCGGCCGGGTTTCCGCGCCGGAACAAAAGCCGATCACCGGAGAAATCACCTGTTCATTGCTGCAAAGCCGGCTGCACGGACGGCAACTGACCGGCGACCTGCGTGCGACCTTTGACGGCGACGATATCCGGATTGCAAATCTGGCGTTGCAGGGAAAGGGTTTTCAGATCACAGCCCGGGGAGACGTCAAGACTGCCGTGGATTTCACAGCGCGGATCAGCGATGTATCCCGGCTGGTTGTGCAAACCGCAGGTTCGGTTGCAGCGTCCGGATGGGTGCGCCGCCGCAACGATCGGTTCAGCGGCGTTCTTTCCGCTTCGGCCCATGGCTTGACGGCGGATGGTTTGGAGATCACGTCGGCCGGCCTGAACGCCGCCTGGAAGGATCAGGAAAAATCTCCTCTGTCGCTGAACGCAACGTGCACCAAACTTCGTTATCAAAATTTCACGGCGGACACCCTGACTTTGCTGGCCCAAGGAACGGTTGATCAGAGCACACTGGCCGCTTCACTTCGCAAGGGTCCTTATGAAGCGCACCTGGCCGTGTCCGGCGCCTGGCTTAAAGATCGCTGGCAGGGAAAAGTTGTCCGACTGGACGGCACGGACAGCGTCGGCCCCTGGAGGCTTGATCAACCTGCCGCACTGGCCGTCACCGCCGAAAGTCTATCGCTGGAACCGATAAAGGTCACGGGCCGGGGATCGGAAACATTGCGATTCTCCGGGAAACTGTCCCGGACGCCTCTGATCGGGGCTCTCGCGCTCGACTGGAATGAGCTGAATCCGGCCAGAGCCAATATCTGGATGGATCAGGAGCTCCTTTCCGGAACAAGCAGCGGTCATCTTCAATTAAGCCTGTTGCCCCGGGATTTCATCGAACTTGCGGGAAAAATTATTTTATCCGGAACCCTTCGGACGCAGGGACAAACCGTCAATATCCGGCAAAGTGAGATGACCCTCAAAGCCGATGAACGAGGCACACGTGTCGGACTGAATGCCGTTCTGGCTCAAGGCGGATCAATTCAAGGCAATTTTACATCTTCCCTGCCCGCGAAACGCTCGATGCCCGATGGAGGAGATTTGACGCTGCGCTGGCAGGAATTCGATCTGGCGCCGTTTTCAACATGGCTGCCCGGGCAGACCAGGCTGGAAGGTCAAATGGCGGGAGAGATCAGTGGAAAACTTTTGCCGAACCGGCGTTTTTCCCTCGCAGGCCGTACGGCCCTGACGCAGTCAAAAATCCACTGGCAGGGGCAGAAAGGCAACGTAAGCATCGATCTGCGCCAGGCATCGCTTTCCTGGGTCTGGCGGGAAGACGCGCTTCAAGGCGACATCACGATGATTCTGGGAGACCTTGGAAAATTGCAGGGCAAAATCCGTTTGCCGATAGCAGCGCGTTTCCCGGTGGCCATGAATACCAGAGGAAATCTTCAGGGGTCGTTCACAGGACGGGTTCAGGAAAAAGGCGCGCTGGGTATCCTGTTTCCGGGGGCGGTTCAGGAAAGCCGTGGAGATCTCGACATGGATGTCAGGATGAGCGGAAGCCCTGCCAACCCGCTGTTTGAGGGCAGCATCCGTTTATCAAAAGCCGGAGCTTATCTGCCAACGGCCGGCATCGCCGTTAAAGACGCGCAGATTGCCGCGCGCTTCACAAGGGATACCATAACCATCGATTCCTTCCGGGCGGCTTCCGGCCCCGGTTATATTGACGGAAATGCGGTGATTCGGCTGAAAGGGCTTCAGATTGTCAGCTTCGAAGGACGCCTGAGCGGCGAGCGCTTTCAAACCATTTACTTCCCGGAACTTCAAGTTCAGAGCTCGCCCCGGCTTACTTTTACGGGCACAACTGAAAAAATATCCGTTCGGGGAGAAGTGCTTTTGCCGCTGATGCGGGTGATCGGATCGCCGTCGCAGGGGCCTGTAAAATCAAGCTCCGATGTGATCAGGGAAGGCAAAACGAAACCCGCGGCTAAAAAACCGCCGATCCGTCTGGATGTGCAGGTGAAAATGACGCTGGGCGATGAGGTACAATTTAATGGGTCCGGAATCGACGCAAAGCTGGGCGGCCGGATCGATCTGTCCTTTCAGGATCCGGAACGAATTGCCGGCCGGGGTGAAATCCGGGTGGTGAAAGGCCGCTTTCGAACTTACGGCGTGAATCTGGAGATTGTCCGCGGACGCTTATTCTATGCCGGTCAGCCGATCAACCAGCCGACGCTGGATATTCTGGCGCTGCGAAAGGTGGGGGATGTTCAGGCGGGCGTCACGGTCGGCGGTACGCTCCAGAAGCCTCTGATCAAACTTTATTCGGATCCCTTCATGCAGGATATGGACATTCTGGCCTATATCATGCTGGGTCACCCGCTCGGCTCCGACAGCAAGCAGGCCAATCTCCTGGCGTCGGCCGCCAGCGCTATTTTAACGTCGCAGCAAACCGAAAATCTGCTCAGGCAGATTCAAAACCGCCTGGGGTTGGCCTCGCTTGAAATTTCAACGGATGTCCTGGAGAAAAGCAACCGGATGGGGTATAAACGCATCAACGTGACGCCCGCGGGAACAAGCGTCGCCATCTCACCGGAAAGTGTTTCGGAAACCATGCTGGCCGTGGGTAAATATTTGACTCCGGAGTTGTACATCAGTTATGGCCGCTCGCTTTTTTCCGGCGGCAATCTATTCTTTCTGCGCTATGATCTTTCCAAGCACTGGCAGATTGAAACACAGACGGGACAGGAAAGCGGCATTGATATCTACTACAAACTGGAATTCAACTGAGAGAAGGAAATAATGGAATCCAATGATTTCGATATCGCAATCACCGGCGGAACACTTCTGACCCTGTCCGCAAACATGGATATTATCGAAGATGCCGCCATCGGCATCCGGGACGGCCGCATTGCGCTGGTGGACAAACACCGCCTTCTTTCGGCAAAAAAAATCATTGACGCACAAGGCGATCTTATTTTGCCGGGACTGGTCAACACGCACACACACCTGCCGATGGTCTGCTTCCGGGGCATGGCGGACGATCTGCCGCTGATGGATTGGCTCAACCATCACATCTTTCCCGCGGAGGCGCGCTTCATTAACAAGAAAACGGTTTATCACGGTTCCATGCTGGCGATGGCCGAAATGATCCTTTCCGGAACAACCACCTGCTGCGACGGTTATTTTTTTGAAAATCAAATTGCCGAAGCAGCGCAGGCCTGCGGCATGCGCGCGGTCGTTTCACAGGGCTTCGCCGATTTTGCCACGCCGGACAATCCCCAATATGAGAAAATGATGGCGGCGGCCGATCGCTTTGTAAAGCGCTGGATTTCCCATGCGCCGATGATCACGCCGGCTTTCTTCTGTCACTCTCCCTATACCTGTTCCCCGCAAACGCTGGTCAATGTGAAGACGGCGGCCCGTGAGGCCGGTATTCTGTACCTGACCCACCTTCTGGAAAACCGCGATGAAATCGATATCATTGAAAAACGCTACGGCAAAAAACCGGTGCGGCATCTTTTAGATCTGGGGGTGCTGGATCATCGGACCATCGCCGTCCACTGCAACTGGCTGACGCCTGAAGACATCGTGATCCTGGCCGATCTGGGCGTCAGCGTATCGCATAATCCGGCCAGTTCCATGAAGCTGGCCGCGGGCGTCGCGCCCGTCGTGCAAATGCTGGAAAAAGGCATGGCGGTCGGCCTGGGCACGGACGGCTCCGCCAGCAACAACGACCTGGATATGTTTCAGGAAATGGATCTGGCGGCAAAAGTTCATAAAGTAACCCTGCTGGACCCCACCGTCATGCGTGCAGAAACCGTCGTCAAAATGGCCACCATCGACGGCGCCCGCGTCCTGGGGATGGATCATCTGATCGGCTCCATCGAAGCGGGCAAACAGGCGGACATCATCGTCCTGGATATGAACCAGCCCCATCTGACGCCGCTTTACAACGCATACTCTCAGCTTGTGTATGCCGCGCGAGGCTCAGATGTGAAAACCAGCATCATTAACGGAAAAATCGTCATGGAAAACCGTCGGCTGCTGACCATCGATCTGCAGGCCGTCATGAATAACGTCCGCGAAATCGCCGCGCACATTCAGGCCAAACAGTCTCCGTTCATCCGTTAACCTGCCGATTTCCTAAGCGTATTTGCAGGAAACGGCCGCGACAACCGGTTAACCTGAAGGTTGTATGAGGTCGTTCCTACTTTCCCGGTGAAAATAATTTCAGATACCGGCCGTACCCTTCTTTTTCCAGTTCTTCTTTGGGGATAAACCGCAGGGCCGCGGAATTCATGCAATAGCGCATGCCGGACGGCGCCGGACCGTCCGGAAACACATGTCCCAGATGAGAATCGGCGTGTTTACTGCGGACTTCCGTGCGCGTTGTCGAAAGACTGCTGTCCTCTTTCTCCACAACATTAGCCGGCTCCAGCGGCCGGGTAAAACTCGGCCATCCCGTGCCCGAGTCATATTTATCGAGCGAACTGAAGAGCGGCTCCCCGGAAACGACATCAACGTAGATGCCCTCTTTTTTGTTGTGGACATATTCATTCTGAAAAGGCGGCTCCGTTCCGCAGTTTTGGGTAACATCGTATTGCGTTTTGGTGAGTTTTTTCTTCAAGGTTTCTTTGTCCGGTTTGCCGTATTTCGGATCCGCAACCCCTGTCGGGGCTTCATCATTTTTCCAGACTTCCCGGATAAACCCTTCCCGGCCTGATCCCATGCGATAGGATTCATAGCGCAATGGATTCTTCTGGTCATAATCCTGATGATAATCTTCCGCCGGATAAAAGCCCGTGAATTTTGTGATTTCCGTCGCGATCGGCTTATTGAACCTCCCCGATCCGGCAATGTTCTGCAAAACCTGGCGGGCCATTTTTTTCTCCTGCTCATCGTTGTAAAATATAGCGGTACGGTAGCCGGAACCGCGATCGGCAAACTGACCCCCGGCATCCGTCGGGTCGATATGCTTCATAAAGTAATTCAATATCCGCTCATAAGACACCTGCCGCGGATCATAATAAACCTGCACCGCTTCCAGGTATCCCATTTTCTCATAGGATTCATACGTGGGATTTTCCCCCTTGCCGCCCGCATAACCGGAAATGACTTTCTCCACACCCGGCAGTTTTTTCATATCCGAAGCCACGCACCAGAAGCATCCGCCAGCCAGCGTGGCCACCGCCGCATTCTTTGTCTCGCTGATTTTCGTCATGTTGTTTTTCACCTCCGATGGTTGCGAATTGCCGCTCTGACAGGCCAGCATGAAAAACAGCAATCCTATGGCCATGAATATTTTTTTCATTCTCTTTGTGCCGCCCTTTCCGATCATTGCTTTATAAGATGAGTTTAACAAGGAGCGTCCCCCCGGATGATACCTCTCTATTTTTTCTTCTTGGCGTCGGCCTTCTTGTCTTCCTTGACATCAATTTTGGTTGCGGTCATTGTGTATTCAATTGTAACCTTGGAGCCGACTTTCAAGTCTCCATTTACTTTCGTTGCAGCGCTCTTGGCCACTTCCCAGTTATTGCTGCCTTTCTTAACGACGATCACATCCCCTTTGATCTCCAGAACCGGCCCGGTTACCTGGTATGTCCTGGGTCCCGCCGCAAATGCCATGGTCGCAACAAACAAAAACGCGCAAGCTAAAATCAAAACTTTTTTCATAAATCAATCCTCCTCTTTTTTAATGGTGAATCCGGGGCGTTCATTCGACAACGATAAACTCTTTAATGGCATCAAAAGTGTTGCGCTTGATGTCACTGACCTTCATCACATCGTTAATCGTCTTGTAGGGTCTGCCGTTGATAATGGATTTGGCCTTCCCGGGTCCGATTCCGGGAAGTTTTTCCAGAGTCGTCTGGTCGGCTTTATTGATATTGATTTTTGTTCCCGGCGCCAATTTTGCGTAAGAGGTCTTTCCGGCGGCCTGCGCCGAAGTCACCCCCGGTCCCGCAATCAAGACGGCGCACAAAATGAAGGCAAACGACAAGAAACAACCATTCCGCAACAACGAAAAACGTGATTTCTTCAACATGGGACCTCCTTGATTAAAAAATTTTTATGGATTTTAAGTAATGGTGTGATTTCTACCAGAGTCATCAACCCTTGTCAAAGGTATTCTGATGAGGGATAAAGCAAC